>JAFSVK010000040.1 GCA_017444985.1 Bacillota bacterium | reverse complement strand
AGCAGAGGACTGAAAATCCTCGTGTGGGCGGTTCGATTCCGTCTCTGGGCATTTTTTTGCGGGTGTGGTACAATGGTAGAACATCAGCCTTCCAAGCTGAGGACGTGGGTTCGATTCCCATCACCCGCTCTTGCGTGTGCGCGAGTGGCTCAGTGGTAGAGCATCGCCTTGCCAAGGCGAGGGCCGCGGGTTCGAATCCCGTCTCGCGCTTATCGGGAAGCTTAAGTTAGCTTCCTTTTTTTTATACAATTTTAGGGAGATATCAAAATGGAGAAGGATGATAATAATAAAAACAGAAGAAGCGGCTTTGATGCTCCCATGATAGGGCAAAAGGTTCCCAAGGGAACAAAATTTGTTGAACTTGAAGACGGAAAATTTGAAATTATTTATCCCGAAGAGGATGAAAATAAGAAAAATAAGGAAGATTGATGTTTTTATAGATTCACTCTTTTAAGGGGTGGATTTTTTTTATTTATTACTTTGTTGTTGCTCAAATATCTGTTGCCACAGCCAACTCCCTCATCTCACAGATACCCAAGCCTTGCCTGAAAGGAGAGGTGGCAGCTTTAGCTGACGGAGAGGTTTTGAGCGGGACGAATAACTTTACATACAAAACGACAGAGAAGTTTCCGGCGAAACAAAAAGTTCTGTGGTGGGTGTGGTAAGGCGATGGTTTCGGTTGTGACATCGTCAGCCCTATGGGCTTCCTTCCCCTCCCGGGGTGGGTACCTCTCCGTCACAGCTATGCTGTGACACCTCCCCTTTCAGGGCAATGTCATCAATTTAGCGAAAACCTGTTTCAATACCGCTGATTTTCCGTAATTTCCGGACGGAACGACACGCGGGTCGTTCCCTACAAGTTGTATAATACATTTTGTTAAATCTAAAGTCTATTTTACCCGAATATTAGTTTTAGAGGTTCCCTCAATATTTCCTGTTTAATGAGTCGAAAAATTCATCCGCAGACATTCACATTGCAACTCTTGATCGCTGTAGTGAATAAAAAAAATTCTGTATTTTTATTCACTACAGCACATTGTATGTCAGGGTGCTATATATTTTAAACGATTTTCACCTAAATAGTTATGATGAGATTATTATTTTCCGAAAAGAGAATCGAAACTTTCCTTATCGGACTTGCCTTTTTCACCACCGAAAATCAAGCCGCTTGTTGTAATAACATCCTCATTTTTTAATTCCGTGATCTTTATCATTGGGCTTTCATATTTCATCATTCATTCACCTTCCTGATTCTCAATAATTTTGTTTTAGGATTATCGGCATCTTCTTTATGCAGACTGTTTTCGGACTCTTGCGTTTCTTCATCTGTGGGGACTTCATTTGTATCGACATTGTAAATGTCTATTGCGCTACCGCTTTGCGTATCGTCATCAACGGCATATGTTTCAGTATTTTCTTCCTCTTCTTCCCACTCCAGCGAATACGATACTTTTTTGCCCTTGGTCTCTCTGCCTTTAAGGTCTATAGAATACGGTGTAACGCTCATATTGGTAACATCATAAGGTATATCGTCTACCGTAAAAGAATAGAGATAATTCGCACCGTCAAATTCACTCAGAACATATGAGGTATCTTCTATCTGTGAATAAACAACATTTGTACCCCTGCGAACTTCCTTGCCATCGACCTCGATTATAAAACCGACCTCCTTATATTTAAGGTTGTCAATGCCCGATATAAAGGTGACCCCGTTACCCTCTTCGGTATATTCGGCACCCACATCGGGAATATAGATATTTACTTCTTCATAAATGTCCGAAACAACAAAGCACGGATAACCATTCCATTCGGGTTCTGTCCAGCCGTTCTTACCTTCAAAGCATTGTATCTTGAAATCTTTTGCAGTACGGCTAAATACATATATTTCATCATCTTCCTCATCAAGCACTATCTCGGGCGCATCGCCTTTGAATCTTGCTTCATGCAAAGCATAGCACTTGCAAAAAGCCCGATTACCAAGTTGCGTCAGGCTTTCGGGCAAGGTCACACTTGCTAATGCCTCACAACCCAAAAAACAAGAATTCCCGATATATGTGACTCCTTCGGAAATATCAATGCTTGTCAGTGATGTGCATGAGCCAAAGCTGTATTCTCCGATGCTTGTTATGCTGTTTGGTATGGAAACACTTTTTAAATTTTCACAACCGTAGAAAGCTTCATTTCCTATCTTTGAAACACCTGTGGGAACAGAGAACTCCTCATCGGCTTTACCTGCGGGGAAACATATCAACACACTCTTATCCCGGGTGTATAAAACACCTTCTTCGGCAATGAAAGCGGTATTTCCCGTCTCTACGGAAAGATTTTTAAGATTTTGACAAGCGTTAAAAGGATTTCCCTCGATCTCGGTAACGGTTTTAGGTATTTCAAAACTCTCAAAATAATTACACTTGGCAAATGCATTGTCCCCAATGCTTGTCAGATTTGCGGGCATATTTATGGTTTTAAGTTCATTGCAGTCGAAAAAAGCACAGTATTTTATGCTTGTAATACTGTCGGGCAACGTGACACTTGTAAGTTTTTCGCAAAAATCAAACGTTCCATCCTCAATGCTCGTAACATTGCCAAGAATAACGGCACTTGTCAAATTATCGGAAAAACAAAATGCTCGTTCTCCGATGTATGTTACATTTTTCGGAATAGTTATCTCTGTCAACTCATCACAAGAATGGAAAGCAGAATTTTTGATATATTTAAGGCTTTCGGGCAGTTTAATTTCGGTTATTTTTGCGTTTTCAAAGGCATACTCTCCAATGCTTTCAAGACCTTCGGGTAGGTTTACCTTTGTCAAAGAAGACAACTCGAAAACATTATCGCCAATATCTTTTACACCATCCGGTACAGTAAATTCGGGAACATCCGTATTTCCTATCGGATAGCCGATAAGACTGCTCATATCTTTGGTGTATAATGCACCATCAACAGAGGTGTAGTTCGGGTTTGCTTCATTTATGTTTATCGATTTCAGCTTTGTGCATGATGCAAACACACCTGTACCTATGTCCGTAACACTTGCGGGAATATCGATTTTTTTCAGTTCGTAACACGAAGCAAAAGCATGGTCTTTAATGGTCGTAACACTGTCGGGGACAGTTATTTCCGAAATGTTGCAAAAAAAGAATGCAGCTTCACCAATGGTAGTTACCGTTTGCGGTATAACAACTTCTGTCAGATTTCTGCGTGAGCCGAAAGCCACATAACCGATGCTTGTAACAGGCACCCCGTTTATACTTTCGGGAATAACCGCCTTTGTAACTTTCGAATCACAGCCCGTTATCGTTCCCGTTGCCTCGTCAAAATAGATATAGCCACCCTCAACTTCGTATTTTGTGTCGGTCTCACTGTAGGTTTT
>JAFSVK010000039.1 GCA_017444985.1 Bacillota bacterium | reverse complement strand
TCATAAATCGTAAAATTGGCTATCTTGCCCGAGTACGTCGTCAATGTCTCTCACCAATGCTCTACATTGGCTTCGAGACATTTCCTAGTCCTCGAACAAGCTATCTCAATTTTACTTCAATAGCACTTTTTAGAGGTACCCATTTAAGAGATTTATACTGAATTTCGTTACACTAATATTTTATGGAAGCCTTTAGAGGTTCCCTTTATATAAAAATTTGACATATATAAAAAATATAGGTTATTCCCCTGCACCGGAGTAGCACACGAGAATAACTCCAACAAATTTTCGAATAGCAGAAATAGAAATAAAATAGAAATAAATTTTAAAAATTTGTTGCAATTATATGTATTTTGTTTTATAATCCCATCTTTGACAGTAATTACAACCAAAACAAGCCATAAACCCAGTATTTATCGAGGTTTATGGCTGTCTGTTTTTTTTCGTGAAATGCGTAATAATTTTAAAAGATGTCGTGCTTTATGATGAGTATTAGATCATAAGCCTTTTGTTCTTCTTATTATTCCTGCCATTGTTTTAGGTGTTGATAATTCATGGTCTGTTCTTATACATGCATTATCATGTAATGAATCGGTAAGTTTTGTTCTTGTATAGCAGGGTATATATCCGTAATCATCAATCCTTCGCATATTCATATTTCTCATTGTTTTTATCAATTCGTTGCAGGTATACTTATTCTCTAATTGTTTCTCTAAGATCCTGTATATCATTAACGCAATGAAGCATGTAAGGAAGTGAGCCTCAATTCTATCATCTCTTTGAAGATATACCGGTCTGGCTTCAAATTCTGTTTTCATTATCCTAAACGACTCTTCTATCTCCCATCTATCGTGATTTATTTTTGCTATATCTGCCGGATCATCGTCGAGATTGGTGCATACTGCATAGAAACCATCATAGCGAGCCTCTTCCTCAATAGCCTTTTCGTTTAGTTCGTATTTTGCCTTTAACGCTATTTCTCCATCGGTTGTGTATGTTGTTTTTTTGATAAATCTTTTTGCATCTGTTTGAGAGCGCTTATCTGTTGCTGAGGGATTTTTAAGATACTTTTTCGCTCTTTCAACTTGTTTTTCACGAATAGATTTCTGATAGTTTTTATATTTGAGCGAATAGGTGACAATAAGTGTTTGGTTAAACGATATTTCGCGTTCCTCATCATATCCCTCTATATATCGCTGTTTATAAAAAATTTTATTTCTGTTGTCTTCGTTATCTTCCAAATCAGAAATGTTATATTTTTTCTGGTTTCCTTCAAGTTCCCATCCCTCCGGTGATAAACACCATTCCTTTAATTCTGTCTTTAATTTTTTTATTGATTGAGTTGTTATAAAACTTCTTTCGCCATAGTTATTGAATTTACGGTTAGCGTCGGAAGATAGACCTGCATCGGTACATACTACAAACTTAGACAATTCAAAATCACGCATTATCTGTAATTCAAGAGGTTTAAGAGAAAGCTGCTCGCTTTGATTTCCGGGATTAATACAGAAGGCAAGAGGAATTCCGGATTTGTCCATAAACAGCCCCATTTGAACAATGGGATTGGGACGGTGCTCTTTACTCGGACCGTACTGCTTAAGACCATCTTCGTGCTCAAGTTCAAAAAAGAAATTTGTACAGTCATAGAAAAGAACCCCTGTGCTTCTGTTTGTGACTTTTTTTGATCTCTTATATAGTTCTGCTTGTATATAGTCCGAATTTTCCGACAGAACCGATAACGCTCTGTAGATTTGATGCAATTCAAACTTAGGCTGTTCTATAAGTTTTTTTGAATACTCATAGCTGGACAGTTTGGACGACGGAGCTAATATACGAGAATAAACAAGCCTGGATAATATTTCGGTCATATCATAATCAAATGAATTTTTCTTCTTTATCTTCTTACAAATAGAAGGAAGTCCAAGTTGATAAAAAATGCGTTGCAAAAATAAATATCCAACATTGAACGACAGTTGCTTATCGGTTTCTATAAATCTATCTGTTTGAAACGGAATAAGGACTTTGTGATTACTGGATTGCTTATCTTCTCTGAGTTTTTGGACATACTCTTTTGCCCATAAATCTGCATCAGAAACATTATACTTGGCACATATTTCCGAAGCTCTCCCCAGATTCTCTATGATTTCAGTGCTCCTTTTTCCATTGCGTCTTATATCCTGAATAATGTGATAGGTAGGATCTTTGGATTTGCCTTTCATTATACGCATGGCTTGTACCTCCGCAAAAGTTGTGCTTATATTATATCACAATATACGCATATACGCAATACAAATATTTTAAATTCGCGTAAAAAAATAAAGCCTAATGCGGCTTTGCAGATTTTTGGGTGTCAAACATCCGGAATAACCCCAACAAATTTTCGGATAGCAGAAATAGAAATAAAATAGAAATAAATTTTAAAAATTTGTTGCAATTATATGTATTTTGTTTTATAATATACAAAGAAGAGGGCGATTTTAAATTTGAGTATTGGAAGTGATTTGATTTGAGTGATAAAACTAATATAGACCGTTTTGAAACGCAAAAGCTTGACGGACTTAAGGAAGCCTTAAAAGATGTGACCTTGGGTGCTAACGAAGGCGAAAGAAATGCTGTCAACAGAACAATAGCCGACGTATATGAAGCCTTGAGAGAAAAGGGCTACAATCCCGTCAACCAGATAGTAGGCTACATTATTTCGGGTGATCCCACCTATATTACAAGCTATAAAGATGCACGCAAAAAAATGGCAAAGCTTGAACAGGATGAACTACTTGAAGAAATAGTAAACTACTATATTAACAACAACTTATAAAAATTGAGGCTTGCCCTAAATTTATCGGCAAGCCTTTATATTTAGGAAACTTTAGGGTTTAGAGAATGAGAATATTAGGTTTGGATTTCGGCTCAACAACAACGGGAGTTGCCGTAAGCGATCCTTTCGGTTGGACGGCTCAGGGTGTTGAGATAATACGAAGACAAGACGAGGATAATTTAAAAAAGACCATAGAACGTATAAAAGAAATATGTAAAGAATATTCCTGTACTCAAATAGTATTGGGCTTACCTAAAAATATGAACAATACTGAAGGTGAGAGGGCAGAGAAAACCAGAAGCTTTAAAAAAAGGCTTGAAAAGGAAGTAAAGCTTCCCGTGATACTCTGGGATGAAAGGCTCTCTACCGTAGCCGCGGAAAGAACTCTTTTGGAAGCGGATATTTCAAGAAAAAAAAGAAAAAAAGTTATAGATAAACAGGCGGCGGTATTTATATTGCAGGGATATCTTGATTCAAAGCCGTCACAATAAGGAGAAAGTATGGAAAGTAACGATAAACTTAACATAGATGAATTTAATTTTTTTGAAGGACAAGAAGAAGTATATGAGCTTATAACAATGGTAGACGATGACGGTAAAGAGCAGGACTACTATGTTATGGACGGCATAGATGTAGAAAAGGTAAGATATCTTCTTGTTGTAAAGGCTGAGGATTTTGAAAAGGAAGAACCCGATGCCTATCTTTTCAAGGAAGTTAATTCCGATGATAAAGAGTGCATATATGAACCTGTTGAAGATGATGATGAATACAGTAAGGTGATACTTCTCCTTCAGGATGAAAATGCGGATTACGATATGGAATTTTAAAATATAAAGAGTATGATCTTGTAGTGTATACTTTTATGCTGCTCCCGAGGAAATATGATATACCTACAGACATATTCTTCCACTTTATAACGGAGGTGTTTATTTGGCAATAAGAAAAGGCAGAGGAGCAGGTAAGCCTTCCGGGAAACTACGAGTAATACCCTTGGGCGGATTGCACGAGGTAGGAAAGAATATAACAGCTTTTGAGTATGAGAACGAAATTATTATTCTTGACTGCGGTGTGGCTTTTCCTCAGGACGATATGTTGGGTATAGATCTTGTTATTCCTGATTTTACCTATCTTTTGCAAAACAGAGAAAAAATAAAAGGTATAGTTATTACCCACGGGCACGAAGATCATATAGGGTCTTTACCCTATCTTTTAAGAGAGATCAAGGCTCCCGTTTACGGGACAAGATTGACCATAGGACTTATAGAAACGAAACTTAAGGAACATAATCTTGAATCTGTCGTGGAAAGGTATAACGTAAATGCGGGAGAGACCGTAAAGCTCGGCAAGAACTTTAAGGTAGAGTTTATAAGATCAAACCACAGTATAGCAGACTCGGTGGCTATGGCTATATTTACTCCTTTGGGAACGATCGTACATTCGGGAGATTTTAAGATCGATTTTACCCCTATACAAGGAGATGTTATCGACCTTCAGCGTTTTGCGGAACTTGGCAGAAGCGGAGTACTTCTTTTTATGTGTGAGAGTACAAATGTGGAACGCCCCGGTTTTACCATGAGCGAAAGATCTGTAGGTAAAATATTCGAAAAGATATTTGAGGACTCCGATGGACAAAGGATCATGGTTGCTACATTCTCTTCAAATATAGATAGAATACAGCAGATCATAAATTCTTCCGTAAAACATAAAAGAAAAGTATGCGTTATGGGCAGAAGTATGACAAATGTTGTAAAAACGGCTATAGAGCTGGGATATTTGGATATGCCCAACAACACGCTTATAGAACTGCCGGAGATCAAAAACTATACAGATGAACAGCTTACTATAATAATGACAGGTTCTCAAGGTGAGACTATGTCTGCACTTTCGAGGATATCGTCAAACGAACACAGGCAGATCGTAATAAAGCCTACAGACAAGGTAGTAATAAGTGCTTCTCCCATACCCGGAAACGAAAAGAATGTTTATAAGGTCATAAACGAGCTTATGAAACGAGGGGCGGATGTAATATATGAAGGACTTATGGATGTACATGTATCGGGTCATGCAAGACAGGAAGAGATAAAGGTATTGCATACCCTTGTTAAGCCTAAATATTTTATACCCGTACACGGAGAGTATAAAATGCTCAGATGTCATAGTGCTCTTGCCGTTGAACTTGGAATGGATAAAAAAGATGTTTTCGTTATGGGTAACGGTGATTGCCTTGAGATCACACCAAACGGAGCTAAACATATTGTTTCGGCAGTGACCGCAGGTCAAGTTTTTGTTGATGGCTTGGGCGTAGGTGATGTAGGAAATATCGTACTCAGAGACAGAAGGCATCTGTCACAAGACGGACTTATGATAGTTGTTGTAGCTATGGACAGATATTCCGGTGAAATTCTTTCGGGTCCCGATATTATATCGAGAGGTTTTGTATATGTTAGGGAGTCGGAGGAACTTGTAAGAGAAGCTAAGGAAGTTGTAAATGTAGCCTTGGACGAGTGCGAAAGAAATTCGGTCAATGAATGGAACTACATTAAGACAGTAATAAAAGATACTCTTAAAGACTTCTTGTGGCAAAAAACAAAAAGAAGTCCTATGATACTTCCTATAGTTATGGATATAAATCGATAAGAGGTGGCTTTATATGGGCAGATCTCACAAAAAACTACAAAATGCAGACATAAAAACAATGGACGAACTTGTGGAAATGTCGGGTCAGATAGCTAAATATGCATCAAATAACGATGTATATAACGATTTTGTAAAAGCAACAGACGAACTTAAAGAAAATGAAGCACTTTGGGAGCGGGTAAAAAGTTTTCTTGAAGCAGACTGCGAATACAGAGAAAGGTATGGCAGGGGAGAGAAAAATTTTGACACTCAAAAAGCATTAAGCCAAGAATATTACAAGCTTATGCTTGATAAAAAAGCCGCTCATTTTCTTGAAAGCAGACAAAAGCTTATAGAGGGAATGGGAAAGATCTATACCGCTTTTTTTGACACCTGTTGTCCCGATATTATGCTCTGAATTTTTAGGGATGTGGAATGTATATTTTCACATCCTTTTTATATGTAAATTACCACACAAGTTGTAACAAATTCGATATAAAAGCAAAGCTCTATAAAATATGCATAAAAATGCAGAAATATATTTGTGAAATGCATCAAGTTTGCAATGCCTAACTTAATACATTTGGAAATTTTTTGTAAATTTATAAATATTTTGTTTACTTTTTTGTAAAAAATGGTTATAATATCTTTTAGGTAAATTCTTAATTCAAAGGAGGATTTAAAAAATGGCAAAAGTTATGAAAACCATGGATGGTAATCAGGCTGCTGCAACCGTATCTTATGCGTTTACAGAAGTAGCCGGTATTTACCCGATTACACCTTCATCCCCCATGGCTGAACATGTGGATGAGTGGGCAGCTCGAGGACAAAAAAATATTTTCGGGCAGACAGTGGATGTAGTTGAAATGCAATCCGAGGCAGGTGCGGCAGGTACCGTACACGGCTCCTTGGCTGCAGGTGCTCTCACCACTACATATACGGCATCTCAAGGTCTTCTCCTTATGATCCCTAATATGTACAAGATCGCAGGTGAGCTTTTACCCTGTGTATTTCATGTAAGTGCACGTTGTGTTGCAAGCCACGCACTTAACATCTTTGGAGACCACTCCGATGTTATGGCATGTCGTCAGACAGGTTTTGCTATGCTCGCATCTTCATCTGTACAGGAAGTTATGGACCTTGGTGCTGTTGCACATCTTTCAACAATAAAAGGCAAAGTTCCTTTCCTTCATTTCTTCGACGGTTTCCGTACATCACACGAAATTCAGAAAATAGAAGTTCTTGAAAATGACGATCTTGCTAAGCTTGTTGATATGGATGCTATAAAAGAGTTTAAGAAGCATGCTCTTAATCCCGAACATCCCGTAACAAGAGGTACAGCACAGAATCCCGACATATTCTTCCAGGCTCGTGAGGCTTGCAACCCTTACTATGATGCAATTCCCGAGATAGTTGAGAAGTATATGGCTGAGATCAGCAAAATAACAGGCAGAGATTACAGACTCTTTAATTATTACGGTGCAGAGGATGCAGAGGAAATAATTATAGCTATGGGTTCTGTATGCGACTGTATTGCGGAAACTATAGATTACTGCAACGCAAACGGCAAGAAGTACGGTCTTTTGAATGTACATCTCTACAGACCTTTTGCTGCAGATAAGTTCCTTGATGCTATACCCGCATCCGTTAAGAGGATAGCTGTTCTTGACAGAACAAAAGAGCCCGGTTCTCAGGGTGAGCCTTTATACCAGGATGTAGTACAGGCATTCTATAACTCAGACAGAAAGCCTCTTATCGTAGGCGGTAGATTTGGTCTTGGTTCAAAAGATACTACTCCCGCTCATATTATGTCGGTATATGAGAACTTAGAGTCCGATTCTCCCAAGAACGGATTTACAGTAGCTATCGTTGATGATGTTACAAATCACTCACTTCCCATTAAACCCGCTATAGATGTTTCCCCTAAGGGTACAACAAGCTGTATGTTCTGGGGCTTGGGATCCGATGGTACCGTTGGTGCTAACAAGAACTCCATTAAAATAATAGGTGACCATACAGATATGTATGCACAGGCTTACTTTGCATACGACTCAAAGAAATCGGGTGGTATTACAAATTCTCATCTTCGTTTCGGTCACAATCCCATACGTTCCCCTTATCTTGTTGCTACAGCAGACTTTGTGGCTTGTCATCAGCAGGCATACCTTACAAAGTATGATGTTACCGACAATATCAAAGAGGGCGGTAAGTTCCTTTTAAATACCATTTGGGAAACAGATGAGGAACTTGATAAGCATTTACCCGCAAAAGTTAAGAGAGATCTTGCAACAAAGAAAGTTGATTTCTATATTATAGATGCGGTTAAGATAGGTAAAGAATTAGGTCTTGGTAATAAGTTCAACATGGTATTGCAGGCTGCATTCTTCGATATTACAAAGATCATCCCTCGTGAGGACTCCATAAAGTATATGAAGGAATTCATCGTTAAGTCCTACGGCAAGAAGGGTGAAAAGATAGTTAACATGAACTATGCCGCTGTTGATGCAGGTGTTGACGGATACAGAAAGGTAGAAGTTCCCGCAAGCTGGGCTAATGCTGTGGATGCACCCGCTGAAAATGCTAAGGAAAGACCCGATTTCATAAAGAATATCGTTGATGTTATGAACGCTCAGAAGGGTGATACTCTTCCCGTTTCTGCATTCAAGGGTATTGAAGACGGTTCCTTTGAGCATGGTACAGCTGCTTATGAAAAGAGAGGTATCGCTGTAGATGTTCCCGTATGGGATCCTACAAACTGTATACAGTGTAACCAGTGTGCCTTTGTATGTCCTCATGCTGCAATAAGACCTTTCCTTTTAACAGAGGATGAGGCTAAGAATGCTCCCGAAGGATTAAAGGCAGTAGACGGCAAGGGTAAAGAAGCAGGCTACAAGTATGTAATGCAGGTAGATATCCTTGACTGTACAGGTTGCGGTAACTGTGTATGCTCTTGTCCTGTTGCTGCAGCAGGTAAGAAAGAACCCGCTCCTCTTAAGATGGTTCCTATCGATACTCAGAGAGATCAGGAAGCTGTTTGGGAATACACCGTTGCTCTTCCTACAAAGGAAAATCCCGAAGATAAGTTTACCGTTAAGGGTTCACAGTTCGAAAAGCCCTTACTTGAATTCTCAGGTTCTTGTGGCGGCTGTGCAGAGACAGCTTATGCAAGACTTGTAACACAACTTTTCGGTGACAGAATGTACATTGCAAATGCTACAGGATGTTCATCTATTTGGGGTGGTAGTGCACCTTCCACACCTTATACAACAAACGACAAGGGACAAGGTCCTGCTTGGTGTAACTCCCTCTTCGAGGATAATGCTGAGTTTGGTTTCGGTATGTTCAAGGGTGTTAAGCACCAGAGAGAGATCCTTAAGGGTCATGTAGAGGCTATAAAGGATACTATCGGTGAGCCCGCTCAGGCATGGCTTGATGCTTACTTAGACGGTGAGGCTTCCAAGGTTGCATCCGCTAACCTCTTAAAGGCACTTGAAGGCAAGAGCTGTGAGCACTGCGATTATATCAAAGAGCATGCAGATATGCTTGTTAAGAAGAGCCAGTGGATATTCGGTGGTGACGGTTGGTCCTACGACATCGGTTTTGGTGGTGTTGACCATGTACTTGCTTCCGATGAAGATGTAAACGTACTTGTATTTGATACAGAAGTTTATTCTAACACAGGTGGTCAGGCTTCTAAGGCTACTCCCGCAGCTGCTATAGCTAAATTTGCCGCAGCAGGTAAGAGAGTAAGAAAGAAAGATCTTGGTATGATAGCTAAGTCCTACGGCTATGTATATGTTGCTCAGGTTTGTATGGGTGCAGATAAGAATCAGCTTATAAAGGCACTCAAGGAAGCTGAACAGTATAACGGACCTTCACTTATAATGTGCTATTCACCTTGTATCAACCACGGTCTCAGAACCAACTTCCACATCGAAGCTCAGAAGGCAGTTGATTGCGGATATTGGCAGCTTTACAGATACAATCCCGAAGGCGAAGTATTTACATTAGACTCCAAGGAGCCTACAGCAGACTTCAAGGAATTCATCTCAGGAGAGGTTCGTTACTCATCACTTAAGAGAGCGTTCCCCGATATTGCAGAAGAACTCTTTGATAAGTGTGCGGCAGATGCTAAAAAGCGTCTTGAAGGATATAAAGCTCTTGCAGAGGCAAGTAAGTAATTTATATATAAAAGGATCCCCGACCTTTGTCGGGGATTTTTTTATAAAAAATGAGGAGGTGATTTTTCACACCTCCGAAACTTTATGGGGAACGCTAAAAAGTGCTATTGAAGTAAAATTGAGATAGCTTGTTCGAGGACTGGGAAATGGCTCGAAGCCAATGTAGAGCATTGGTGAGAGACATTGACGACTAACCTTTGCAAGATAGCCAATTTTACGATTTATGAGTTTTTAGAGGT
>JAFSVK010000038.1 GCA_017444985.1 Bacillota bacterium | reverse complement strand
TTGCTACGCAAAAGTCAGGCTATCGCCTGCCCGCATCTATCTTTGCGGTGCATGTCAGCACTTTTGCTACGCAAAAGTCAGGCTATCGCCTGCCCGCATCTATCTTTGCGGTGCATGTCAGCACTTTTGCTACGCAAAAGTCAGGCTATCGCCTGCCCGCATCTATCTTTGCGGTGCATGTCAGCACTTTTGCTGCGCAAAAGTCAGGCTATCGCCTGCCCGCATCTATCTTTGCGGTGCATTGGTCGTTCCCTACAAGTCGTATTATAATTTTTTTTGATTATTTCATTCTTTTATACTGCAAGGTACTTTAAAATATCCGTCTTCTTTTTCCACGGCATTTTTAAGCATATCCTCTCTGTTTAAAGAAGGATAGATCTCATCTTTTCTTAAGTTTGAGGAACCCATAAAAATATGGGATAACTCCTCCCCCTCAGAGGGTATTTCTTTTAATTTATCCATGTAGTATATTATTTTTTCTATATCTTCTCCGAACTTTTCTTCTTCACAAGGTGTCAACTCCAACCTTGAAAGTTCTTCCAAATTCTTTAATACCCGTGTATCTATCATATTTCTTTTTTATCGTAGCCAAAGCTTTTAAGAAGGAAGTCGTTATCTTTCCAATCTTTCTTTGTTTTTACCCATAGTTTAAGATTTATTTGACAGCCTAAAAACTTTTCAATGGCATATCTTGCGGTGGAACCTATATTTTTAAGCATAGCACCTTTTTTTCCTATTATTATGCCCTTATGGGATTCCTTTTCGCAGTATATATTTGCATCTATATCGTAAAAATCTTTATTTTCTCTTTTCTTCATTGCCGTTACTTCTACGGCTACTCCGTGGGGTATCTCTTCTTTTAAAAGATAAAGACACTTTTCTCTTACTATCTCCCCCACTATCTGCCTTTCCGTAAGGTCTGTTACCATATCCTCGGGGAAATACATAGGACCCTCGGGCAAAAGGTCTGTGATACATTTTAAAAGCGTATCAAGATTGTCTTCTTTTAGTGCGGATATGGGAACTACCTCCGCAAAATCCACCTCTTTTGAATATTCGTCTATTGTTTTTAAAAGGTCTTCTTTCTTGACGGTATCTGTTTTATTTATAACAAGTATGGTTTTTACACCCGCTTTTTTTATATCGGAAAGTATCTCCTCGTCTTTTTTAAGCATATTTTTACCGGGCTCCGTTAAAAAAAGAAGCAAGTCTATATCCTTAAGAGAGGCATAGGCACTTTTTACCATATACTCTCCGAGCTTTGTGGAGGGCTTGTGTATTCCCGGGGTGTCCACAAAAACTATTTGGCAGTCCTGTTTTGTAAGTATGGTCTTTATACTGTTTCGCGTGGTTTGAGGCCTGTTGGCGGTAATAGCTATTTTTTCTCCCACAAGAGCATTCATAAGTGTGCTTTTGCCTACATTGGGCCTTCCTATAATGGATACAAAACCCGACTTAAAGTCCTTATTCATAAAAATCAAACTCCTTAAGTTTTTCTCTTATAATCTTCAAATCTTCCCACGCCTGTTTTTTCTTCGACTCGTCTCTTAAAAGAGCGGAGGGGTGGTAGGTAGCAATAAAGAGAGTACCCTTTTTATCGTACCATATCCCCCTTTGTCTTGTTATGGCAAAATCCTCTCTTATAAGAGCCTTTGCCGCTATTCTTCCGAGACATACTATTATTTTGGGCCGCATAAGTTTAAACTGTGTCCTTAAATAGGGAAGGCAGGCTGCCTGCTCCTCAAAAAGAGGGTCTCTGTTTTGAGGAGGCCTGCATTTTACAACATTTGTGATATATACGTTTTTTCTGACTATGCCTATGGAAAGAAGCATTTTGTCAAGGAGCTTTCCCGCAGCTCCTACAAAAGGCTCCCCCTGCATATCCTCATTGTACCCGGGCCCTTCTCCCACAAACATAATAATACTGTTTCTGTTGCCGACTCCGGGTACCGTGTTTGTGCGAGACTCACACAAGGGACACCTTCTGCAATTTGCTATTTTTTCTTCCGTTTCTTCCCAGGAAAGTGCCCTATCCATAAATTAAGCCTTTATCTTTATAAGAAGGTCGGAAAGCTTTGTTCTGAGTTTCTCGTTATCGTGGAAAACTTCGTCGTTTTTATTGTCTGTTCTTACTCTGTAGGCTGAATTGTCTTTGAACTCCCCATTTACCATTTCTTCAAAGACCTCTTTGTTGGGGGAGCTGTAGCCTACCTCTTGGGTATTGCTTAAAGAAGGCTCATATTCAAGCATATAATTTATAAATTTATTTGCAAGTTCGGGATTTCCGGCATTCTTGGGTATTACCATACCATCCGACCATATATTTGTGCCCTGGGTAGGTGCCCAATACTCCATATCGGGATTATCTTCAAGGATATAAGCTGCATCTCCGCTGTAAACAACGGCAAGAGCCTTTGCACCGTTTGCCATATCGTCTATGACCTCATCCGTAACATAAGAGGGAGAAACCTTTTCCTTTTGATCCAAGAGCCATTGATAAGCCTGTTCTATCTCCTCTTCGTTTTCGGTATTCATGGAATATCCCAAAGCCTTAAGAGCCACCATAAAAGTATCTCTCTCGGAGTCGTACATATATACTTCTCCCTTAAATTTCTCTTCTTTGAGTATATCCCAACCCTTTGTTTCTATTTCGTTTTTATCCACCTTTGTGGTATCGTATACTATACCTACACTGCCGTAGAAATAAGGTGCTGAGTAAACATTGCCCTTATCGTAGTCGAGATTCTTTACATTATCTGTAACAAGTTCGAGATTTGTAACAACATCCTTATTTATAGGCTGTATCATATCCTCTTTTATAAGTCTTTCTATCATATAATCCGAGGGTACCAAAACATCATAGCTCTCTCCCGCAAGAAGTTTTGTGTACATCATTTCATTTGAATCGAAATATTCGCATATAACATGAGCATCATACTGCTTTTCAAAGTTTTCTATAACATCGGGACCTATATATTCACCCCAGTTATAAAACTTTATTTCGTTTTTTGCGTTTTCCGATTTTGCTTCCTCATTGTTTATGGTGTTTTTTACGTTATTACAACCTGCCAACACCAAAGATAATGCCACCGCCGTTAATATTTTTTGGATTTTCATACTTTTCTCCTTTTCTTTTTTTCACTTACGTAGGATATTATATTTACAAAAGTAAGTGCTATAGTGATTATAACTACTATAAGAGTAGTCAAAGCATTTATAGAGGGGTTTATCCTCTTTGTCATGGTGTAAGCCATTATGGATATATTGTTTACACCGTTTCCCGTAACAAAATAAGATATTACGAAATCGTCAAAACTCATTGTAAAGGCAATGAGCGCTCCCGAGAGTATACCCGAGCTTATCTGAGGTACGATGACCTTTATAAGAGCCTGCATGGGGGTACAACCCAGATCCATAGCCGCATCCAAAAGATTTGGATCTAAGGATCTGAGCTTTGGTGTTACGCTCAGTATAACATAGGGTATACAAAACATAACATGGGCTGCCAACATAGTCATAAAACCCTTCCTAAGCCCCAAAACACTGAAAAACATCAAAAGCCCTATTGCCGTTACGATATCGGGATTCATAACGGGCATATCATTTACTTGAGAGACCAAGGCTTTTACTATTTTCCGTGACCTTGAAAGTCCTATTGCCGTTATTGTTCCTATAACGGTAGATATCAAAGTGGCAAGCACCGCTATAAGTATGGTATAAAAAACAGACATCATCATATCCCTGTTGTGGAACATTTTTTCGTACCACTGTAGAGAAAAGCCCGTAAATTTACTTAATGACTTTGACTCGTTAAAAGAAAATATGATGGTGTGTATTATAGGCAGGTAAAAAAAAAGAAGAGTTACCGCCATTATAATGAGCTTTAAGCCCTTATGCCCTTTTTTCAATCTTCATATTCTCCTTCGGGATTTATTTTTTTGTCTATATGTCTTGTAACAGCCATGGATATTATAATGACCACAGCCATTATAAGACTTAAGGCACTGCCGAAATTCCAATTTCCCGCTGTAAGGAACTGACTTTCTATAACATTACCTATAAGTACATATTGTCCTCCGCCTAAAAGCTTGGGTATGAAAAAGCTGGATACCGCAGGCAGGAAAACAAGGGTTATACCGCTTACGATACCGGGCACCGAAAGTGGCAGTGTTACCTTCAAAAATGCCTGAAACTTTGTTGCCCCCAGGTCTGCCGCCGCATAGAGGTAGTTTTCATCAAGTTTATTTAAGGTATTGTATATCTGTATTATCATAAAGGGCAGGAAATTATACACCATACCCAATACAACGGCAAAGTTCGTTTCCAAAAACTTTACGGGGCCTATCCCGAAAAAACTCAAACCGTAGTTTATTATACCCGTTTTATCCAGTATACCTCTCCAAGCGTAGGTCCTTACAAGGGTATTTATCCATGTAGGTATGGTTATAAGCAGCAACAATCTTGCAGATGATATGTTGCTTGACCTTGCTATGATATAGGCTATGGGATAACCCAACAAAACACAAATAACGGTAGTTACCACAGCTATATACAAAGACCTTTCAAGTACCGATAAAAACACGGGATCCGAAAAGAACTTTTTAAAGTTATCAAGAGTAAACACAAAGGCTCTTACGGAATTTCCCTTTGCGGTAAAGGCATAGAGCAGTATAAGAAGCATGGGTATAACTATCATTACCGCAGCCCAAACTATATAGGGGTAAACCATAGAACGAAAACCTTTCAATCAATAGCCCCCTTCCAAAGACATAACATGTATGTCATCGGGACCGAAGGTAATACCTACCTTTTCCCCTACTTCAAACTTATCCGTGGTGTCTATTTTAAATTCATATCCTCTTGTTTTAAAGGTTATATCATACTCCCCGGGCTCTATATTCTCGCTGTCAAAATCGTACTCCACATCCGTTATTTCTATGCTCTCTTCCCCGTCATCCGTCCAAGCTTGAGCATTTGCCCAGGTCTTAAGGTCGGTGCCGAGAGCTATACTTTCTTTAATATCGTCTATGGTCTTATTGATATTTACCGCATATATTACCTCGCCGTATTTATCGCTTACGACCTTGTTTTCCTCTGCCACGATCATATTTACCGTTATTTCGGTACCCGAGGCGGTTTTGAAGGTAACGGGATAGGTGCCTATTTGAGGAAGGATATCATATTCAACTTTTGATATGGATATAAAGTCCTCCGTTTGGGTATCCCAAGCTTGCGCCTCCGCTCTTGCGGTTATGCTTGCTACCGTCAACTCTTCTATATCGCTTACATCAAGGTAAAAATCACTTGCGCTTATGGCTTCGTTACCGTTTATAACGGGTTCATCTTTTTTGACCGTCATTTTTACGGTAATGCTTGTACCCTTTCGGGTCTCCACCACCGTTTCGTAGTGCACACCCTTGAAGAGTCTTGATTTTACCACACCCGTAAGCTTCCCTTCTTCCACAGGCACTATATCTATATCCTCGGGGCGTATTACTATCTCCACAGGCTCGTTTTCGGCAAAACCGCTGTCCATACACTCAAAATTTTTGTTGGCAAAGTAAACGAGCCTATCCTTTTTCATTATACCCGATACGATATTACTCTCGCCTATAAAGTTTGCAACATACCTGCTGACAGGTTCGTTGTAAACATCCGTGGGGGAACCTATCTGGCAAATAAGACCTTCTTTCATTACAACTATTTTGTCGCTCATTGTAAGAGCCTCCTCTTGATCGTGAGTGACAAATATAAAGGTGATACCTACCTCCTGTTGTATTTTTTTAAGTTCTTTTTGCATTTCCTTTCTGAGCTTAAGATCCAAGGCTCCCAATGGCTCATCAAGAAGCAACACCTTAGGTTCATTTACAAGAGCTCTTGCTATAGCCACCCTCTGTTGCTGACCACCCGACATTTCGTTTACACCTCTTTTGGCGTAATCTTCCAGGTTTACAAGCCTTAACATTCTGTTGACCTTCTGCTCTATAATATCCCTCGGCTCTTTTTTAAGCTTCAAGCCAAAGGCTATATTGTCGTATACATTCAGGTGAGGAAAAAGAGCATATTTTTGAAATACGGTATTTACCTCCCTTTTATAAGGAGGAATATGGGATATTTCCTTGCCGTCAAATATGACCTTACCCTCCGTTTGTTTTAAAAAGCCGCCAAGTATTCTTAAAAGTGTAGTCTTTCCGCATCCGCTGGGACCCAAAAGGGTGACAAATTCATTTTCGAAAATGTCAAGACTGACACCCTTTAACACCACCTGGCCGTCAAATTCCTGTACAATATTTTGAAATTGTATCAGAGGCTTACTTTTTGAGTTGTTCAAAGCCCTGTCCTCCGTTCAGAAAAATATACCGCAAGCGATATTCGTCGTTAAAAAAAATTCAAGCTACATTATAAAAAAAATACATACATATTTCAAGTATTTTCTTCTTTTATATTCTTTTTTTATCCTCCTAAACTCCTTCCTTGACAATTTCCCTTGTTTTTGGTATATTTATGGTATTGAAGTGTGTCAAAAAACACCGATAAAACCTTATTTTGGGAGGGTATTATGAAAAGTGATATAAGAATAGCTCAAGAATGTGAACTTGAACCCATAGTAAAAGTAGCCGAGGATTTCGGTATAGATGAAAAATATCTTGAGTCCTACGGACGGTACAAGGCAAAAATATCGGATGAACTTTACAACGATAAAAAAGACTGCCCCGACTCCAAGCTGGTACTTGTAACAGCGGTAAACCCCACCCCCGCAGGCGAGGGTAAGACCACCGTCACCATAGGCCTTGCTCAGGCTTTGAACAGACTCGGGAAAAAGACGGTAGTTGCCTTAAGAGAACCTTCTTTAGGCCCTTGCATGGGTGTTAAAGGCGGTGCTGCAGGCGGCGGCTACTCTCAGGTAGTGCCCATGGAGGATATAAATCTGCACTTTACAGGGGATATCCATGCCATGACAACAGCCAACAACCTTCTTTCTTCCATGATAGATAACCACATCATGCACGGCAACAGGCTGGGTATAGATCCCGATAATATTGTTTGGAGAAGGAGCATGGACTTAAACGACAGGACCCTTCGCCAAATAATAGTGGGTCTCGGAGGCAAGAAAAACGGCGTAACAAGAGAGGGCGGTTTTATGATAACCGTAGCCTCGGAGATCATGGCTATAATGTGTCTTGCGGAAAACATAAGAGACCTTAAAGAAATGCTCTCTAAAATAATAGTTGCCTACGACTATAACGGTAATCCCATAACAGCAAAGGATATAAAGGCTGTAGGTGCTATGGCAGCCCTTTTGAAAGATGCCTTAAAGCCCAACTTAGTACAGACCTTAGAGCATACTCCCGCCATAATACACTGCGGTCCCTTTGCAAATATCGCCCATGGTTGCAACTCCGTAAAGGCAACAAAAACAGCCATGAAAATATCCGATATCACAATTACGGAGGCAGGCTTCGGTGCAGACTTAGGTGCAGAGAAGTTTTTTGATATAAAGTGCAGAAAAGCGGGCTTAAAGCCCGATGCCGCCGTACTTGTGGCTACGGTAAGAGCTCTCAGATATAACGGAGGCGTTCCCAAGGATAAACTTGACGAAGACGACCTTGAGGCTGTTAAAAAAGGGTTTGCAAACCTTAAAAAACACATTGAGAACTTACAAAAGTTCGGTATACCCGTAGTCGTTACCCTCAACCACTTTGTGACAGACCACGATGAGGAAACAGACTATATAAGAGAAAAGTGCGAAGAGCTCGGTGCCGCTTTTGAAATAGCGGAAGTTTGGGAAAAAGGCGGTGAAGGCGGAGAAGCTTTGGCAACAAAACTTTTGGAAGTTTTGGAGACCAAAAAAAGCAAGTTCAAACCTCTTTACGATCAGGAACTTCCCATAAAAGAGAAAATAGAGATCGTTGCCAAAAATATATACGGTGCAAAAGATGTAGCTTTGAGCAAAGAGGCTCTTGCCGAAATAGACAGAATAGAAAGACTTGGGCTCAGCAACCTTCCTATATGTGTGGCTAAGACCCAATATTCCTTAAGCGACGATCCCAAGCTTTTAGGTTGCCCCAAGGACTTTACACTTAATATAAGAGAAATAAGAGTAAGTGCGGGTGCGGGATTTATAGTTGTACTTACGGGTAACATACTTACCATGCCCGGGCTTCCCGCCGTTCCCGCAGCCGAAAATATAGATATTACCGACGACGGTAAAATAACAGGTCTTTTCTGAGGTAAAATATGAATATACGCAAAATCCTACTAATGTCGGTATCTATGCTTTTGCTTGTTGCCTGTACGCCTCAAAAACCCGTAGAGCTTTTTTCGGGAAACACCTCGGGAAATATTTCCAATCTCGGAGGCAGTGCCTACTTCAACGACACTCTCTACTGTCAAGACAATGAAGAATACTTCCTTGTAAGCAGAGATAAAGACGGTAACAAAACAAAGCTTAACGACATTCCCTCCTATTTTATAAATACCGTTTCGGATGGTATATACTACTGTGGCGGTGAAAACTTTGACATTTATAAAATAGATAATGAGGGAAACAACATAGTTATAGAAGAAGGCCCCGCATACTATCTGAATGTGGATCAAGACTATATATACTATGTAAACTACGGTGACGATCAAAAAATATACAGAGCCTCCCACGACGGCTCAAACCCTGTGAAATTGGCAGAAGAGAGAGCAAGTTATCTTACTTACTACGCAGGCAGGCTCTACTATGTTTCGGAAAGCGATAACTATCGTGTAATATCTATGAAGACCGACGGTACCGACCAAAAAACCGTTGTGAAAGACGCTACCTACTGTCTTAACATAGAGGACGATTATATCTACTATGTACGCCCTGCTTTAAACATCGGAGGCGAGGCTACGGGAGATAATTTCATATACAGAGCGGATATAAATATAGGCACTCCCGAGCTTGTACTCTCGGATCCCGCCTTGGATATGAATGTAAGCGGAGACTGCATATACTACAGATCCATACACGAGGATGAGGCTGATGATACCGTAAATGTTTACAACATAAAAACCAAAAAAAATACGGTACTTGCCGAAGAAAACGGCTCATACCTAACGGTTTCCGACAACAAACTCTTCTATCTCTACAGAGATACGGAGAAAAATACGGCTACAGTAAAAGAAATAGCACTCAACTAAGGAGATAATCATGGCAAACATTATTGACGGAAAGAAAATATCATTTGAAATAAAGGACGAGGTAAAGTTACAGGCTACGGAGTTGGAGAAAAAAGGCATACAGCCCTGTCTTGCCGTAATACTTGTGGGAAACGATCCCGCAAGTGCGGTATATGTAAGAAACAAGAAAAAAGCCTGCGAATACTGTAATATAAAGTCTTTAAGCTACGAACTTGAAGAAAGCACTACCGAGGAAGAACTTTTAGAGCTTATAGACAAACTCAACAATGATAAAAATTGCAACGGCATACTCGTACAGCTTCCCCTTCCCTCTCATATAGACGAGAACAAGGTGCTTTTAAAAATACTCCCCGAAAAGGATGTAGACGGCTTCCACCCCTACAATGTAGGACTTTTAAGTATAGGCAAGGCAGTTCTTAAAAGCTGTACTCCCGCAGGCTGTATAGAGCTTCTTAAAAGAAGCGGTGTGGAAATAGAAGGCAAAAACTGTGTTGTTGTAGGCAGAAGCAATATAGTGGGTAAGCCTGTAGGTATGCTTTTAACAGCTGAAAACGGCACAGTTACCACCTGTCACTCAAGGACAAAAAATATGGTAGACTTTTGTCGCAATGCTGATATACTTGTAGCAGCTATAGGAAAGCCCAAATATATCACGGGAGATATGATAAAAGAAGGTGCCGTAGTCATAGATGTAGGTATAAACAGAGGCGAGGACGGAAAACTTTGCGGAGATGTGGACTTTGAGTCTGCAGAGAAAAAAGCATCTTTCATCACCCCCGTTCCCGGCGGTGTAGGTCCCATGACAATAGCTATGCTTATGAAAAACTGCGTAGCAGCCTGCAAAAGCCAAAACGGTCTGTGATAGTTTACAGAACACCAACCAATTTATTAGGCACCTCTAAAACACGTAAAACACGGAAAGTCAGCGGTTTAAACATTGATGTACTTTGCATAAAACAATACTGCTATGATATATAGATATATATTATCTGTGAGAGGACAACTGTATGAGCAACGAAAAGGATATATTGGAAAAACACCTTGAAAGTTTCAACGACGTGTTTTCGGATATGATGAATGTATTTATATTCGATGGCAATGAAGTAATAAACGAGAACGATCTGGAAGATATCGATCCCAATTCGTTTTACGTTGAAAACGCCAAGACCAAAGAGCAGGAAAGAGATGTTTCTAAAAAATGGAAAAAGGAAAATGTTATAATATCCTTTATGGGCATAGAAAATCAGACAAAGTAAGACTCTACAATGCCCTTAAGGGGAGCTCTAAAAAGTGCTATTGAAGTAAAATTGAGATATCTTGTTCGAGGACTAGGAAATGGCTCGAAGCCAATGTAGAGCATTGGTAAGAGACATTGACGACGTACTCGGGCAAGATAGCCAATTTTACGATTTATGACTTTTTAGAGGTTCCCTTAAGAGTTATGAGCTACGACGGTGCATCCTACAAATATATGCTTGCAAACGATATCCCGCCTTGCCCCGTTATAACATTTGTGCTGAATTTTTCAATGCAGAGATGGTCAACAAGCAAATCTATCCTTGATTGTTTGAGTATAAATAACAAATTAAAGCCGTTTATCAAGAATTATGAGATAAATGTAATTGATGTAGCCTATCTTTCAAGAGATACGATAAACAAATTTAAAAGCGATTTCAAGATAATTGCCGACTACTTTGTGCAAATGCGTGAAACAGGCGAATATGAGCCTATGACAGATGAAATAAAGCATATATGGGAATTGCTTTTGCTCATGGGCAATTTAGCCGATGATGATAGGTTTAAAGTGGAATATTACAGAACTCACAGAGAGGAGCGTGCGAATATGTGTGAAGTATTGGATAAAGTGGAAAACAGAGGTATTGAAAAAGGTATAACAGAGGGCGAACATAAAAGAGCTATCAGCGGTGCGATTCGTATGATAAGACGAGGTAAAGACACCCTCGAAGAAATTGCCGATATTATGGAATTATCCCTTGAAGAAGTTACTGCATTAAGTAAGGAGATCAAGGCTGTGAGCGTTTAATAAGCCCTTAAAATCAAATGTTCCTCGTACCAAAGACTTGGCAGAGATAACCACATCTCGGTCAAGTCTTTTTTGTGCTTATTTGCCATAACCTTGTCCTTTTTCTATGCCTGTCGTTCAACTTCGTCAATATATCGACCTGTTTCTCCCTCGTAGAGTTTCGCTCTATTTAGCCCATTACCTTCCCTGTGATAAGTTATCTTTAACCCTTACGATGAATTTTGCCAAAATAAACTTGACAATAAGGCTTTAAAATTGTATTATAGTCCTATGTGTATATTTTGTTAAAAACACAGAAGAAAAGAGTAGCATTGAGGTACATTTCAGAGAGGGATAGTTTGGTGTGATATCCTATGGAAACAATGTGAAGTGCATTTCGGAGTTGCAAGGGTGAATAGTTAGCCTTTGCCGTAGACAGCGTTAATGTCTAAAAAGGTTATCCTTTTTACTGTAAACACTTTTGGAGTGGATTATCGGCAAGCCCCGATCTCTGTGGAGATAGGGGCTTTTTTAAGGAGAATAATATGCAATATCTATTGGTCAAATTCTACACCCTACCCTTTAGTTTGGCATCTTTCAGCCAGAAAATGAAGTGGAGGAATATCAAAAAAGACATAGACTACGGTATACAGTGTGTGACGCTGTTTTTAGTACTGTTTTTTATAGTTTATGTTATATTTAAGGCAAGGGAGGATGCCCCTTTCATGAAGAGGAAGGACCCTGCCTGTACAAGTACTTGGCTTGTGGTACTTTACTCATCTTTTTGGGCAATGCTCTTCCACAGACCCGCCCACTTTCTCCAAACACACAAATTTTACTTTCTTGCAAGGGTAATATCTCAGTTTTCAAGACTTATAACGGGTATTGAGATACATCCCGGAGCAAAAATAGGAAAAGAAGTATTCATAGACCACGGTATGGGTGTGGTAATAGGTGAAACAGCGGAAATAGGCAACAACGTTACAATATATCAGTGCGTTACCTTAGGCGGAACGGGAAAAGACACGGGAAAAAGACATCCCACCGTGGGAAGCAATGTGCTTATAGGTACGGGAGCAAAGGTATTAGGTCCCATAAGAATAGGCAACAATTCCAAAATAGGTGCGGGAAGTGTGGTACTTGAGGATGTACCCTCCTATTCCACCGTTGTAGGCGTCCCCGCAAAGGTCATAAAAAGAGAGGGACATGAAAGTGTACCCGCAGACAATCTCGACCAGATACATCTTACAGACCCCGTTTTCGAAGAAATATGTTCTTTAAAAGAAAAAATAGCCTTTTTATCCGAAGAACTTGAAAAAGTAGAGGGCAAGAGCATAAAACTTCGAAGAAAAGTAAAAAAAGCAGAGAATAACAAAACGGAAACCAAAAAAGAAGAAAATAAAGAACAGGGAGCCGAAAAAAGCCAAAACTCCCCTTCCCCCGAAACGGCGGAAGAAATAAGAGAAAAAATAAAAAAGGCCATGGTTCCCATAGAAGAAGAAAACTAAAAGGAGAGGCACACCTGATGAAACTCTACAATACTCTTACACGCAAAAAAGAAGAATTTGTCCCCATTGAAGAGGGAAAGGTCCGTATGTATGTATGCGGCCCTACGGTATACGATCTTATACACATAGGAAATGCAAGACCCTATGTTGTTTTTGACACCGTAAGAAAGTATTTTGAATATAAGGGTTATGAAGTAAACTTTGTACAAAATTTTACGGATGTAGATGATAAAATAATAAAGCGTGCCATAGAAAACGGTGTACCCTCTACCGAAATTTCGGAAAAATACATTAAAGAGGCTCTTAAGGATGCCGAGGGTCTAAATGTAAAACCCTCCACCAAAAACCCGAAGGTCACAGAGGAGATGGATGAGATCATAAAAATGATATCCACCCTTGTGGAAAAAGGCTACGCCTATGAAAGAAACGGCTCTGTTTTCTACAGAACAAGAGCCTTTAAAGACTACGGCAAGCTTTCGGGAAAAAATATAGACGATCTTGAATCGGGGGCAAGAATAGAAATAAACACCGAAAAAGACGATCCCCTTGATTTTGTACTTTGGAAGCCTAAAAAAGAGGGTGAGCCTTCTTGGCAGTCTCCTTGGGGCGAGGGAAGACCCGGCTGGCATATAGAATGTTCCGTAATGAGTAAAAAATACCTTGGGGATACCATGGATATCCACGCAGGGGGGGAGGATCTTATATTTCCTCACCACGAAAACGAAATAGCCCAAAGCGAAGCCGCAAACGGTGTTACCTTTGCAAAGTACTGGATGCACAACGGCTTTATAAATATAGATAACAAGAAAATGAGTAAATCCGAAGGAAATTTCTTTACTCTCAGGGATATAGTACAGAAATACCCCTATCAAGTAGTGAGATTTTTCATACTTTCCGGGCACTACAGAGGCCCCATAAACTTTTCGGATGACTTGCTTCAAGCCGCACAAAATTCTTTATCAAGAATTAAAAACGGCTACAAGAAGCTTACTCAAAACATTAAAAACGCTTCAGGCACGATGACAGCCGAAGAAAATGCCTTTGACATACTTCAATACAGAAGAAACTTTGAAAAGGCAATGGATGATGATTTTAACACGGCAGATGCCATTACAGCCCTTTTTGAGATAATAAAGTTTGTAAATATAAATGTAAACGAAAACTCTTCTTTAGAGTTTTTAAATGCCCTTAAATCGGAGATAGACACCTTCTGCGAGATACTGGGTATAATACCCGAAGATGCGGAAACAGAAGGAAAAATAAGCCCCGAAGAGGTGGAAAAACTTATAGGAGAAAGAGCACAGGCAAAGAAAGAAAAGAACTTTGCCCTTGCCGACAGCATAAGAGCCACACTCCTTGAAAAAGGCGTTGTTATAGAGGACACCAGAGCAGGTGTTAACTGGTCGTATAAGTAAAATATGCAAAATGTAAATCAACTCTCACCCCTTATACTGGCATACATAGGCGATGCCGTTTTTGAAATTATGGTAAGGGAAAGAATACTTGAAAAAAGCGGAAATATATCCGTAAACAAAATAAGCAAAAAAGTTACCGACATTGTAAATGCCGCCTCTCAATCCGCCCTTTATATGAAGGTAGAGGATCGTCTTTCGGAAGAAGAAAGAGCGGTCATGAAAAGAGGCAGAAACACCTCTTCCCATACAAGGGCAAAACATCAGAAGGTAACCGATTACAGAAGAGCAACGGGTCTTGAAGCCCTATTCGGCTACCTGTATCTGTTAGGTAAAAAAGAAAGACTTAATGAAATATTTGAAATATGTATGAGGGATGAAAATGAAAGTTAAAAAAGACAAAAGAAAAATAAAGGCAAAAACAGGCTTTAAAAAAACATTTACCGAAAGAGAGAAAAGAACAAATATAAGGCTTAAAAAATCCATAGATGATACAGCCTTCGAAGACGGTCTTCAGCTTGAAGGAAGAAATGCCGTACTTGAAGCCCTTTCAAACGATAAACCCATAGATAAGTTATTTGTAAAAAAAGGTGAGATAGAAGGCACCTTAAAAGTAATAGTGGCAAAAGCAAGGGAAAAGGGTATCATTGTTTCCGAAATAGACAAAGAAAAAATGGCTGCTATGACAAGAAGCGGAAACAACCAAGGTGTAATAGCCCTCTGCCCTGCCCATGAGTATGCTACCGTGGATGATATTTTGGAAAGAGCCGCAGAAAAAGGAGAAGACCCTTTTATAATAGTTTGCGATGAAATAAGCGACCCCCATAACTTGGGTGCCATAATAAGAACTGCCGAATGTTGCGGAGCCCACGGTATTATAATACCCAAAAGAAGGGCTGTGGGTCTGTCGGGAATAGTAAGTAAAACCAGTGCGGGTGCCCTTGAATTTGTGCCCGTGGCAAGAGTTACCAACCTTGCAAGAACATTGGAAGAACTTAAAAAGAAAAATATATGGGTGATCTGTGCCGATATGGACGGAAAGCCCCACTTTGAAACAGACCTTACAGGTCCCGTGGCTGTTGTTGTAGGCAGCGAGGGCGAGGGTGTGAGCTCTCTTCTTAAGCAAAAGAGCGATATCGTAACGGGTATACCCATGTACGGCAAAATAACCTCCCTCAATGCATCTGTATCTGCCGCCCTTATAATGTATGAGGTAGTAAGACAAAGGAAATTCAAATGAAAGACTATCTTCTTGTAGACGGCTATAATATTATTTTTGCCTGGAACAACGGCAAAATAGGTGATAACATAGATGCCGAAAAGGAAAAGCTCATAAATATACTCTGCAACTATCAAGGTATCAAGAAAATAAACGTGATACTTGTTTTTGATGCCTACAAGGTTTCGGGGGGTGTAGAAATAGTGGAAAAGATAGGCGGCATATATGTGGTGCATACCAAAGAAGCAGAGACCGCCGACAGCTACATAGAAAGGACCACCCACGAGCTTACAAAACAGTACAATGTTACCGTAGCCACCTCCGACGGCCTTGAACAGGCTGTTATAATGGGAAAGGGTGCTCTAAGGATGTCGGCAAAGGATCTCTACGAACAGGTACACGTAGTTAAGAAAGAAATAAACACCTATATAGACCGTATGAAGCCTGCCAAAAATAATATGCTCGTAGACAACCTTGATAAAGAAGCCGCAAACTTTCTTGAAGATCTACGGAGGAAAAAATGACAGACTACAGTTTAATGACCGATGAAGAGGTTATATCTGTTGCCCACTCAAAAGACGACATATATGCCCAGGAATATATTTTAAACAAGTATAGGCCCCTTGTAAGAAAATGTACAAGGGGATTTTACATAACGGGAGCTGACTCCGAAGACCTGAATCAAGAAGCTATGATAGGGCTTTACAAGGCACTTAGGGATTACAGCACGGATAAGGGAGCAAAGTTTTCCACCTTTGCCAAGATCTGTATAGACAGACAGATAAAAACCGCCATAAAAACAGCGGAAAGGCAGAAACACAAAATACTTAACGAGGCTATATACTTAAGCGATCCCACTCCCACCAAAAACAACCTTTCCGATGTGGAAAAAACGGAAACCTATATGGATATTATAGCGGATAAGCAGGCTAAAAACCCTGCCGATATAATAATGCACGATGAAGAGAGCAGAAGCCTTTTAAAGGAAATAGAAGAGAGCTTAAGCACTTTAGAGCTTAAGGTATTAAAACTTTATATGCAGGGTATAAGCTATACCCGTATAGCCGCTATAATGAGCAGAGATGAAAAAAGTATAGATAATACTCTGCAAAGAATAAGAAAAAAAGTAACAAGGCTTGTAGACGGGAAAACAAAATGAGGTTTGTATATGAAACTGCCTAAGGATGTTGAAACAATTATAAACAGGCTTGAAGATAAAGGCTTTGAGGCTTATGTGGTAGGCGGGTGCGTGAGAGACCACCTTATGGGTATACCTCCCCACGACTACGATATAACCACCTCCGCCCTGCCCGAGGATATAAAAAGGCTTTTTACCCATACGGTAGATACAGGTATAAAACACGGCACGGTCACTGTTATAATAAATAAAACGGGATATGAGATAACCACCTTCAGACTTGACGGAGAATACAAAGACAACCGACATCCCGAAAGCGTCATATTTACTCCCGACCTTAAAGAGGACTTAAGCAGAAGGGATTTTACCGTAAATGCCATAGCTTATAACCACATAAGAGGATATGTGGATATTTTTAAGGGCAAGGATGACATACACTCTCGTGTGATACGAGGTGTGGGAGATGCGGACAAGCGTTTTAAAGAAGATGCTTTGAGAATGATGCGAGCTTTGAGATTTTCAGCTCAGCTTGACTTTACAATAGAAAAGCAAACCATGAAGGCTGTTGAGGACAATGCTCATCTTCTCAAAAATATAAGCCCCGAACGAATAAGAGAAGAGTTTTTCAAACTCATACTTTCAAATCACAATGAAAGAATACCTCTTTTATTGGACAGTGGCCTTATGAACTACTTTTTGCCCGAGGCTATAGATATTTTAAAAAGTAAAGATATTCCCTTTTACAGAACTATGAATGTTCTGAGCCATAGTCTCCCCCTTAGACTCAGCTTTATCATGCACCCCTTGGATGTAAAAAAAATAAGAGAAATATTCATACGCCTAAGAACAGACAACAAAACCATAAACGATACCGTACTTATGGTATCACTCAAAGACAGAGGAATTAAAACAAGTTATGATATAAGAAAAATAGTAAACCTAAGCGGAGAGCTTTCAAACTCCGTATTGGAGTTTATATGTGCCGTAAGAGGTGAAAACATAACCCTCCCCTTGAAACTTTTAAATGACGTATACAAAAGCGGGGATTGTTGCACGCTTTCAAACCTTGCCATAAACGGCAAGGATGTAACGGAAGCGGGCTTTAAAGGAAAGTCCGTGGGAGTTATACTTTCCAAAGCTCTTGAAATAGTACTTAAAAACCCCCAAAAAAATGAAAGAGAAACACTTCTTAAATTTATAAAGACCCAGAGATTCGAAGAAAAATTTTTCTCAAAATAAAATCTTTACATATACACAACATTTTGTTATAATCGCAATATAAAAAAGAACCTATATTCTTTTATAAGAGAAACTTTATACGGAGGTGCAAGAGTATGAGAAAATTTTTATCGGGTTTTATCTGCGGTGCCCTTATATTCGGTGCTGTAAGTGTGTTTGCATCGGGTATTGCGGCTGTAGCAAACCAATTCCCCGTAACCCTTAACGGAAACAATGTAGATATGGAAGGCTACAATATAAACGGCAGTACTTATTTTAAACTGCGAGATGTAGCAGATAAGACAGGAGGTTTTAATGTGGACTTTAAAGACGGAACCATCGTTTTAACAACGGATGAAAAAGCAACAGAAACGGATAACACCGAAAAACACTCCTCTTCAAAGCTTCTCTATCAGGGACACGGTAGTTTCAAGTTGACCCTTGACAGCGGCAAAATCATATACATAGACCCTTATGCGGGAGAAGGCTATGACGAGCCTGCCGACCTTATACTTGTGACCCATCAGCACCCCGACCACAACAAAACAGACCTTCCTCCCCATGCCGAGGATTGTGTCATATTCCAAAATACCGATGCCATAAAAGACGGTAAATACCAACAGGCAGACATTGCAGGGGTACATATAGAGCCCGTACAGGCATACAACCAAAACCACGATGTTACAAAGTGCGTAGGCTATCTTGTAACGGTAAACGATACCCTCCTTTACTTTGCAGGGGACACTTCCAAAACCGAACAAATGTCCGAGCTTGCAGACAGAAACATAGACTATGCCTTCCTACCTACAGACGGACACTACAACATGGATATACCCGAGGCTATAGAGTGTGCCGAGATCATAAAAGCAAAGCACACAGTACCCGTACACATGTCTCCGGGTGAACTTTTCAACAGAGAAAGAGCCGAACAGTTTGTAACGGAGAGTGCTTTAATCGTTGAAGCGGGAGAGATTATAGAGTTTTAAGCGGTAAAAATTAAAGGTTGCTACATAAAAATATAACAAGGGGTGTGATAAACAAATTTTGTTTTCACACCCCTTAAATTATAATTTGTTGACCCAAATCAATTTTTAGCTCACGCGAAAAAATTGATTTTTCCGGCAAGGGTTTTTATAATTACAAAGCTATCGTTATGACGAAACCTCTCCGTCAGCTGTGGCTGTTCAGGCGAGGCTTTGTCGCAATTGCGGTGATCGCGAAGTAATTTCTATTTCATACATTCTCAGAAACTGCAATAAATGTTACAGTATGGATGCGGTGTTAAAATTGCAGAAAGAAAGCCTCCAACCCTTAGCCTCCCCCGAAATAGGGGAGGTGGCACAGCGGAGCTGTGACGGAGAGGTACCCACCCCGGGAGGGGAAGGAAGCCCATAGGGCTGACAATTGAGCAACCAACACCTATGCTCACAGAGTTATTCGTACCGTTCAAAACCACAAAGGTAGTGCACACTCACAAACAATAATTTCCCCTTTTTCACATTACTCCATAAATTTATATTGTTATTTCACCGAAAGTTGTGTTATAATGGTAGACAATAAATTTTGTCTACGCAGATCCTTTTTGTATTTTTAGATAAAAGAGATGGTATATATGAAAAAAACAGGCAAAAAAAGAACAGTAGTCATATTTATACTGACCCTTGCCATATTGCTTGCTGTATTGAGTTACAGTATAGTAAAAACAAGCAGGTATAATGCTATGACACACACCACCACTCTCACCAAAGAGACCCTCTTTTCAAGTGAGAGCGTGTCGAACGAAAAAGTAAGCGTTATAGCCGTAGCAAGAACAAGCACCTGGACAAAGCTTTTCGATCTTAACAATGAAGGGCTTTCGGAGGATAACTATCAGGCATACACCTACGACTTTAATGTTACCAACAACACCCTTGACGAAATATCAAGCTTTAAATTTAAGCTTACATTTGACAAAGGTGTTTTCCTTTCCTCTGCTTGGAACGGAGCTTTGGAGATACATCAAAATGTTAAAGAAAACGAGATAGTAGACACAGTGGCTGACCTGCGTGAATTCCATCCTTCGGAGCATAAGCTTAAAACCGTTACCTTTGAAGGTGAAAATCTTATACCCCTGCAACCGGGAGACTTTATAATATACCACCCTTCCACAAGTGCGGGAGCTATGGAAATGCCTATAAAGCCTTCAAGAGGAACGGTACCCGGTATTATAATGTATATAGCTATAGGCGAGGATATTTACTCTTCTACCTTAGAACTTCAATACACCTTCAACCGTGTGCTTCTCGCAGAACCCCTTTTCTGCATATCTCTTGGCGGTATTGCCCTTTGGTTTATAGCCTTTGTAATATTTGAGATAACATCGGCTCAAATAAAAAAATACAAGGAAAGACACGAAAGGGACAACGAGATCATAACAGAGTCCATAGAAACTTTCATAGGCTTTATAGATGCCAAAGACCCTTACACTAACGGCCACTCCAAAAGAGTTGCCCTTTACACAAAACTCCTTGCCTCGGAGATGGGGTATTCGGGAGAGGAACTCGATCGTATATACTATATTGCCCTACTCCATGATTGTGGCAAAATAGGTATACCCGACAATATATTAGGCAAACCCGAAAGACTTACCGACGAAGAGTTTGAGATCATAAAATCCCATACCGTGCGGGGCGGAAAGATATTAAGCACTTTCAAAAGCCTTGAAAATGTGGGTGAAGGTGCCCTTTATCACCACGAAAGATACGACGGAAAAGGCTACCCCGAAGGCCTTAAAGGAGAGGATATACCTCTTTTTGCCCGTATAATATGCGTAGCCGACTCCTTCGATGCCATGAACACCGATAGAGTTTACAGAAAGAAACTTTCAAAGCAGAAGATCATAAGCGAGCTTGAAACCAACAAGAAAAAGCAATTCGATCCCGAAATAGCAGATATAATGTTGCGTCTTATAGAGGAAAACAAAATAAAAACAGATTAAAAGTTCACCCGTGGAAACATCTGATTTTCACGGGTGGAATTGTATTTAAGGAACCACTGACTAATTTAGGGAACCACTGAATAATTTAGATTTCGTCCCGATGGGCTAAAATTCCCCAACTCGTCTCATTATTTTCGCTTGTAGCGAAAACCGCCTGACGGTGTCCGATATCTTTCGGTAACTGTCAAGGTCTCTTGACATAGAAGTTTGTAAGCTTACAAATCCCGAAGGAACGGACTTTTGCTACGCAAAATCCGCATTGCTATGCCTGCGAGCCCTTTCCTATATTTGTGAAATTTTATCTCATCGATACTTCAACCACATTAATCAGTACTCCCTTAAAAATTTTTTCAAAAAAAGAAAAAAATTTTATATTTATCCCATTTATGGTACAATAAATACGGTAACATATAAACATAAAGATAAGCAACGTTAACCATAAAATTTAAATTAAAGGAGGATTTTTATGAGATTCATACACATGTCTGATCTGCATATAGGCAAGATAGTAAACCGTTTGTCTATGGAAGAAGATCAAGAATATATTCTTGGCAAAATTATTGAAAAAACAGAACAGCTAAAACCCGATGCCGTGGTAATTGCGGGGGATGTTTACGACAAGGCATCACCCTCGTCAAAGGCAGTAAGTATGTTTGATGATTTTTTATTTGCATTGTCAAAGCTTGGAACAAAAATATTTATTATAAGCGGCAACCATGATTCGGCGGAAAGAACAGCTTATGCCTCCAGACTTTTAAGTAGGAGCAATGTGTTTGTTTCTCCTGTGTATAACGGTAAAATAGAGCCTATTACACTTTCGGACGAATACGGCGAGGTGAATTTTTATCTTTTGCCTTTTATCAAGCCTGCAATCGTAAGAAATCTCTTTAAAAATGAGGATATTGCCGATTATAATGATACGGTAAAAACTGCCGTAGCACATATGAATGTTGATACAAGCAAACGTAATGTGCTTGTTATGCATCAGTTTTTGACAGATGCCAAACTTTCGGGCTCTGAGGAGCGTTCTATAGGCGGCAGCGAAAATATAGATGCATCAATAGTTGAAATGTTTGATTATGTAGCACTTGGACATATTCACAGGGCACAGTCTGTTTCTTCAAAAAATATAAGATACAGCGGTGCACCGCTTAAATATTCCTTTGACGAGGTAGGTACGCAAAAGTCAATCTGTCTTGTTGAACTTAAAAATAAGAGCGAGTTTTCATACGAAAAGATCGAACTTGAGCCGCTGCGTGACATGCGTGTCATAAGAGGCAGTTTTGAAGAGATAATAAATAAAACGGATGACAAAAAGGATGATTATATTAAGATAATTTTGACAGATGAGAGCGATATCCCCGATGCTGCAAAAAAGATACGTGCGGTTTATCCGAATTTTATGCTTTTGTCATACGACAACAAGAGAACGCGAAAGATCTCGTCTGTGAAAAAAGATGAACGCATTACCAAAATGGAACCCATAGAGGTTATAGACAATATTTTTGAAGAACAAAACGGCAAAAAGCAAAGCGAAAAACAACGTAAGCTTTCGCAGGAACTTATAAAAGAGATATGGGGGTGAGTGTATGAGACCTGTTTATATTGAAATATCTGCATTTGGACCATACGCCGGTAAGGTGTGCGTTGAATTTGATAGAATGGGAGAGGAAGGTCTGTTTCTTGTTGCGGGCGATACGGGTGCAGGCAAAACAACGGTGTTTGATGCAATAAGTTTTGCCCTTTTCGGCTTGCCCAGCGGAAATGACAGGCAGCCTAAAATGCTGCGTTCTATGTATGCGGAGCCTTCTGTACCTACGTATGTATATCTTGAATTTGTATGTAGAGGAAAACTTTACAAAGTAAAAAGAAATCCCGCCTATGACCGCCCCAAACTGCGTGGCGAGGGCGTAACAACGGAAAGTGCGGCAGTGGAGCTTATACTTCCCGACGGAAGTATTATTGCCAATTCCAATATGGATGAGGCAAACAAAAAAATAACCGAAATAATCGGTGTGGACCGTGAGCAGTTTTCAAAGATAGCCATGATAGCACAGGGTGAATTCAGGGATTTCTTACTCAAAGACTCCAAGGATAAAATAGAGATAATGCGTAAGCTCTTCAGGACGGAAAATTATGAGATTTTCCAGAATAAGCTTAAGGATCTGCGCAGTGAGACTGCAAGAAATTGTGAGGACCTCAAAAAAACGATACTTATTCCTTTAAAAAATATCGGATGTGATGAAAAAAACGAATATTATGCCGAACTTTTAAATCTAAAAAATATCCTTGACGACAAGGATAAGACGCCACCTGCGGAAAAATTTGCCGATCTTGCGGAAAAAATCATATCCGAAGATGCGAAAAAGCTTGAAGAACTGAGCAAGAGTGAAACCGATGCAAAAAATAAAATGGATAAGGCAGAAAAGGAACTTGAAGCACGTAAAAATCTTGCAGATGCCGAAACAAAATTAAATGAAGCAGAAAAACAACTAACGGACCTTAACAAAAAACAGGCTGAACTTAAAGAAAAAAAGGAAGCGGCGGAAAAGCAAAAACCAAAAGAAACAGAATTGACCGGAACAATAGCGACCGAGCGGGAAAAACTTAAAAACTATGACGAACTTGATGATGTAGATGAAAACATAAAGAAAACAGATAAAAAAATCAAAGAATGTGAGGATAATAAGAAAAAGGCTGAAAAATCTGTTGAGGATGCAAACGAACAGCTTAAAGCCGTAAAGGAAGAATTTGACAGGATAAAAAATGCGGGCGAAGAGGCTGCAAAACTCAAAAATAAAGTCATCGAGATAAAAAACTCTATAGAAGATCTTTCCAACCTCAAAAAATATGCGAAAAGCACACAAGATGCCGAAAAAATCGCAAATGTTGAGACTGACAATTATCTCTGTGCCAAGACCGATGCAGACAAAGCAAGAGAAAAATACAACATCGCATACAGAAATTTCCTTGATGCACAGGCAGGCATACTTGCCACACAGCTTTTAAAAGCGGAAGCCGAGACCGGAGAAAAACAGCGATGTCCCGTTTGCGGTTCACTCGAACATCCTCATCCGGCAGAATTGTCACAGTCTGCCGTGACCGGTGAAGAACTTGATGAACTGGAAGAAAAAAAGAAAAGTGCGGAAAAAAATGAAAGCGAGAAAAGCAAGTATTCGGGCGAAAAAAAGGCTGAATTTACCAAAGAAAAAGAAAAGTTTGAAGAACTTGCATCAAAGTTTCCCGATTTTGCCTTTACATATAACGACAGCAATTTAATAAGCGAGGAGATAGAAAATAAGAACAGTGAAAAATCAGAGTTAGAAAAGCAGCTTAAGACGTGTGAAAACAACAAAAAACGTGCAAAGGAAATAGATGAAGAGGAGCGTCAAAAACTTGAAGAAAAAATAAAAACAGAGACAGATAACAAAAATGAATTTGAAAATCATCTTTCTGGGCTTAAAAGCCACCTGGGGGGATTGATAAATCAAAAAACAAGAGTTTTATCTAAGCTTGATTATGACAGCAAAGAAAAGGCAAAAGAGCATATAAATGCACTTGAAAGCGAATTAAAGAAGCTTAGCGATGCCATAGAAGATGCCGTCAAGGCTTATGAAACCAATAAGAATGCTGTTTCGGAGGCGTCGGGCAGAGTCGAGGAACTCAGGAAAAGCAAAACAGAGCTTGCCGGAAAGTGCGATGAAACTCTTGCCAAAACTGCGACAAATATTCTGGAAAGCGAAAAACAGGCAACGGAAGAACTGCTTTCTGAGATAGATGAAAAAAAGGATAAAATTAAAAACAGAAATACCCTCAACATAAATGCAGTAAATGAGATAAGAGACATTTCGGTGCAACTTGCAAAAGACGAAGAAGAATACGTTTATATCAAAGAACTTTGTGATACCGTAAACGGAAATATTGGCAGCGGAAAAGATAAAATAAAGCTTGAGACCTATGTACAGATGATTTATTTTGAACGTGTGCTTGAACGGGCAAATCAGCGCTTTATTGAAATGTCCGGCGGTCAGTATGAGTTTGTTAGACGTGAGGTGCTTACCGACGCAAGAAAACAGGGCGGTTTGGATATAAACATAATCGACCATTATAACGGCACAGAAAGAGATGTAAAAACACTTTCCGGCGGTGAATCTTTCCTTGCCTCCCTTTCCCTTGCATTGGGATTGTCGGATGAGGTACAGTCCGAGGCCGGCGGTGTATGCATCGAATCTATGTTTATCGATGAGGGCTTCGGCACACTTGACGAAACTTCTCTCGGCAAAGCGGTGGAAGTGCTGGATTCACTTGCATCAAATAATACGCTTATAGGCATCATTTCACATGTAGCCGAACTAAAAAACAGGATAGAGCGCCGTCTTATCATTAAAAAAGAAAAAAGCGGCGGAAGCAGTATAGAACTCGAGTCCGATTTATAACATTATAAGACCCAATGGTAAAAATTTAACTTTGACACAGATAAGTGTGTTTGTCGAGCCATAATACCCTCTTTAGCCTATTAGGGCAAAGAGGGTATTTTTTTCCGTAATACTATTCTAAAAAGGGCATATTTCAGCCCCTTAAAATTTTTTAATATATCATGCTGCGATCTTTCTAAGTATTGTCGCAGTATCCTTTTTTGTTATGTCTTGGCTACGGTCTATATCTGTGGTGTAGCTTGCAAAGCTTCCGTAGGCAAAGCTTGTTCTCTGTGACGATATTGCATCTCTCACATCTATATTGCCGTCAAGGTTTGAATCTCCCGAGTAATACTCTTTTGAAGAAGTGTCTCCGAGGAAACCTTCAAATACGTTGCTTGCATTTATGCCTATATATTTTCCTCCGCTTGTTGAGGCTTCAGTGTCTGCTGCTATGTAACCTGCCATAGGGCCTGCAAAAGCTTCTGTTTTAACGGTATTGTATGCGGTCATATCGCTGTAGGCACAGAAACAATCTTTTATTACACAACCCTTCCATGCACCTCCTACTATACCGCCTGCATTATCCCTTGCATACATGATATTGTAGGCAGAGTAACATCCGCTTAAAGTACCGCCCGTTGTCAGATCGCTTCCTCCGCCTGCTATGGAGCCTGCACCTTTAACTGCCGTAAAGTAGGAATTTATAACACCTACATTTTTAACGGTGCCCCCCGAAAGACAACCGAATAAGCCTGCAAAGAATGACTCGTCGCAGTAGATGCCGCTGATATAGTGCCCCTGACCGTCAAATGTATTTTTATAGAATACACCCTTGTCATGACCCGTGGCGTTTCCTATAGGTGTCCATTTTCGCACATTTTTTGAAGAAGCTGTGATCTTACCGCTGTTTACAACAATATCCGCCACAAGTCTGCCGTTTTTATTGCCGCTTTGTTTATTGATATAATCTGCATACCAATAGAGCTGACCCGCATTGCCTATTTCATAAGCTCCGTTTGTATATACCGCAGGCTGATAGTTACCGTTATTATCAAAACCGTTTTCATCATAGCCCTGTGAATTTGTGGTTTGTTGTGCGGTCGTGGTCTCGGTGGTGTTTTCCGAGGAGGAGTTTATATTGGTATACTTACCGTTTTTGTAATATACAATACCGTGGGTAGCATCAAGCACAGGGGTTGCATCTTTTGTTTTGCCGTTATCTATATTCTGGTAATATATGCTCTTACCTGCTGTAGTGTTGATATTATAAGCTACTTCTCCGCTTGCGAATTGTTCTTCGCTTGCCTGTATACAGCCTGTATCGGCTGTACCGTTAATAAAATAGTTATTTTCGACTGTTGCTTTCCAATTTATAATACCTATACCGTATTTAGCACCCTCGCCCGCATAATAGCAGTTTCTGATGGTACCCGTTGTCATCTGGGTTATTCCTCCGGAACTGAAAACACTGCCTACATAAGCATTTGACCAACAGTTTTCAACAACTCCGCTGTCTCCCATGTATCCCGCTATCGCACCTGCACGACCACTGTCCAGACTTGTATAAAAATAGGAATTTATAATACCGAGATTTTCTATCGTACCCATTGTCCAACCCGAAAAGCCCGTATATGAAAGGCTGTTTTTACAGTAAAGACCGCTTATGGTATGACCCTGTCCGTCAAAGTGGCCGTTGAATTTTGCCGTGCCGGCAAGAGGTTCCCACCTTCTCAGACCGCTTGTATCTCCTGATTTTACCAGATCTGCAACATTACCGCTGTTGACGATTATATCATTTATGAGTTTACCTTTTATTGTAGTATCCGAAGTGGCAGACTTGTTTTGGAACCAGTAAAGCTGACCTGCATTACCTATCTCGTACCAATCACCTTTCAGTTCGGCAGGCTGATAGGTGCCGTTGCTTCCGAAACCGTTTACATAACCCACAGTGGTCGATTCCGTTACGGCTTCCGTTGTTGTTTCGGTGGTTGTTTCGGTGGTTGTTTCCGTTAAAACGGTATTGGGGTCGTTGCTGTAGCCACCCGTAACTTTATAAACAACACCGTGACTATCGTCAAAGGTAGGGTATGGGTCGGGAGTTTTGCCGTTATCTATATTCTGATACCAAATATCTCCAACCTTTTCATTAAGTAAGTATGCCACCTCTCCCGATGCAAATCTTTCTTTTGGTATACATTCACCCGATGAGGCATAAGCACTTGAAATATAATAGCAATTCTCCGCCGTGCTTCGGTTTACCGTATTGATACCCGCAACATAACCTTCAACATCTCCCACCGCAAAGCAGTTTTTTATAATCCCTGAATTTATGCTGTTGTTGTATCCTACTATTCCGCCTGCGTTTATACCTTCGCTTTTAATATAAACATCAGTATAACAGGACTCAATACTGCCTTCGTACATCATGCCCGCTATACCGCCGAGATAACCTCCCGAGCAGTGGAAATAACTGTTTACAACGCCGAGATTTTCAACCTTACCCTGCATTGCGATCTGTGAGAATAGGCCGCCATTTTGTGCCTTATCAATGTACAGACCACTGATAGTATGCCCCTGTCCGTTAAATTCCCCAAAAAGCATATTTGATTCCCACTGTGTAAGTAGGCTTGCCTGACCGTTTTTCACCGTCTGCACAACATCCATGTCGTTTACAACTATATCCGCCATAAGCTTTGCATTTAACCCGGGCCGGTTTTTAAGCTGTGAGTTAAACCATAAAAGTTGGTCTTTGTTGTATAAAAGATAGTAGTTCTCACTGTCTTTTATGGGTACACTGCTTGTTTGGGGAGACTGCTCGCAAACGGTGATGGAATACAGATACTTGTAACTCACTTCACCTGTTTCCAGCTGTGATACGGAACTTGCCCTACCCTCACACATATAAAGGTAGAATTTTTCCGAGCCATCGGTGGGATAGGGTGTGGTAAGCACCATACCGTCCGTCACTTCTTTGAATGTGGCATACATATTGTTCCCGTCAAGCATATATACATAAAAGCCTTTTGCATTGAGCTGGGAAATATTGCTCATAACATAATTTGTACCGTTTCTTGTCAAGGCTATTTTCATGCCCTCCGAAGTGAAACCTTCGCCATTTACGTATAAATATTTATCGGGCAAACTTAAAACGGTATTACCGCTGCTTGGACGCCTGTTGCAGTTAAAGCTTACATATTCTATATGTGCGCCGTGGTTTTCCGGCACCGTAAATCTTCCGTTAAGGGTTTTTACTATTATGGCTCCCGTACCCGCAAGGCTTACGCTTGTACCGCTCTTTCCCGAATACATGGGATAGAAAGGCACGACATTCGAAATACTCGGTGTGCCGAAGGAATAAATACCGCTACTTTCCTGCATTACCGCCGCTATACGGAAATTTCTCAAAGCATCGTTAAAATCCCAGCAGGAACCGTCGGAATTTGCAAAAAGACTGCTGTTTCTTGAATGATAATCCGCCATAAGATATTCAAAAATATAAATATCCCTGTCAAATCCTTTTATATCGGAGGGTATTTCCGTATCATAAAAATAGCTGTAAAATTTTTGATATGCCGCAAGGTCACTACTGCTTACATTATCGGCATTAAGGTACTTACCGCCGTTTGCCTGTGCATTGATATACCTTATAAACATACAGGAAAAACCGTATTTCACGGTATTGTCATTTTCAAAGCCGTTGTTTACAAGAGGAAAGCCCTTTGCTATATTGGTATTTCCATCAACATCACTTATCCAGTCGTCTCTGTTATTCATAATGTTTACGGAAAGACCTTCATTCAGCCAAATACCCGAAACTCTCTGCTGTGAATATACCATTGCATGCTGTGCCTCGTGGGCAAACAACATATAATCCCCCCAAAAGTCCGTTATAAGGTTGGAGGTGGAGAGTGGTATGTATATTACCGTATCGCTATCGCTTTGTTCATAATAGCCCGCAGCTGACGAGGAACTGTTGACAAAAGCTATGGATAATTTGTCGGAGCCGTCAAAATATTTTATATACTTATCGTAATTGTAGGGCTTAAGGTAGGATGCGTAAGATATATTATCATACGTATCTATTATACTGTTTACAGCCGTTTGTCTGTTTGAACTGCTGTAAGCGCTGTATATGGTATCGTCCATCCATACATAACAATGTGCACCTACACCCACGCAATTCAGCTGTTCTTCGGCTGAGTCAAAATACACCTTGTCTCCCACAGCATAAGTTTTTGTAACTTCGCCCGAGGGTACAATATTTTCTTGGTTGCCGTTGCCTGTATACAATGTTGTTTTCCCGGGCAGAAAACTCTCCTTAATTGCATTTGTATTTACAGATTGGGTGGTATATACCCCCAACTCGTCAAATTCTATAACACCCGTAGACTCCTTTGTATTCGGATCGAGACTTGTGTTTGATATAACTACATAATCACCGTAAAGCACTTGAGCGGCACTGACCCGTGTGGTGTTTATACTTACACCCAACATCACGGTGGAAAGTATTAAAGACAAAGCTTTTTTTATTTTCATTTAAATTTTCCCCTTTCAAAAATTCGGAAAGCTATCGAGATTGAAACCACATCCCCTATAAATCGGTATATTTTCCCGTAAATACAGCTTTCGTATGGTATGTAAAGCATTGTATCATATTTCTGACATACAAGCAAGACAGCAAATTCAAAAATACTGTTTTCTTCCTATACATCTCTTCGCTTTACTTTGTTATGATAACTTTTATTTATAATCACCCTCTTATTATTTTTTTTATTTTTATAATGGGAACCTCTAAAAATTTTTTCAGGGTATTGCATACAAAAACGGCTGTGAAAAACAAGTTTTCACAGCCTACTATTTTATAACTTAATATGCTTGGGAAGTCCGTCTACCATATAGGGGAGAAGTTCGCCCTGTATGAGGGGCTTCATGTAGTCTATAGCTTCTTGGGAAACATAGGTACCGTCGTTTATTATCCACTCATCGGGAACTTTCTTTTCCACGTTTGCTATAGCATTTACATCGTATATGCTTGTGCCCATGATATAAGGCTTGGAGGATACTCTTTCAAATACTCCCACCTTACCTGTTTCTCCGTCAAAAGCTGCCTTTACGGCTACACCGCCTATTATAAAGGCTTCGTTTATATCCGTAAGGGAAGAAATGTGGTTTGCACATCTTTGTATGGTGGAGAACTCTATAGGTCTTGTTTTGCAGTCTATTTTGCTGCCCAGTATTTGAGCAAGAGTAGAGGCTGTTCCGCTAAGTTGCTTGTGGCCGAAGCTGTCTACAGCCTTATTGGAATCGGAAAGTTCGCAAACATATTTGCCGTCGGCGGTCTTTACGCCCTCGGATACGGCTACAACTATCTGCTGCTTTGTTTTCATGATCTCTTCTATCTTTGCCACGAATTTATCTACATCAAATACCTTTTCGGGAAGATATATAAGGTCGGCACCCTCGCAGTCGTCGCCCTTTGCAAGAGCTGCGGCAGCTGTGAGCCAGCCTGCGTTTCTACCCATTATCTCTATGATGGTAACTATCTTTATAGGCTGTACCACCGCATCTCTTACTATTTCCTTTACGGTAGATGCTATGTACTTTGCGGCAGAACCAAAGCCCGGGGTATGGTCTGTAACTGCAAGGTCGTTATCTATGGTTTTGGGAACACCCATAAATGTAATATCTGTTATATTGTTGTTTTTAGCATACTCGCTAAGCTGCTTTATGGTGTCCATAGAGTCATTTCCGCCTATATAAAAGAAATGCTGTATGTCAAGTTCTCTTAATATTTCTATGATCTTGGTGTATGTCTCGGGGCTTTTCTCTGCTGTAGGCAGTTTAAAACGGCAAGAGCCCAAGAAGGATGAGGGTGTTCTTTTAAGTATCTCTACATCCATATCATCCTTTATATATTCCGTCATATCGATATACTGCTTTGCAAGAAGGCCTTCTATACCGTTTCTCATACCGTATATCTTTCCTGCACCCAGCTCCTTTGCTGTTTTAAACACTCCCGCAAGAGAAGCATTTATAACAGAGGTAGGTCCTCCCGATTGTCCTACTATAACATTGTGGCTCATAACAAAACCCCTTTCTTTATAAAATATATAGTGGGAGCATAAAGTATGCAACTTTAAACTCCTATATGATTATAACAAATTTACATTGCATTTTCAATAGGGGGCCTCTAAAAAGTGCTATTGAAGTAAAATTGAGATATCTTGTTCGAGGACTAGGAAATGGCTCGAAGCCAATGTAGAGCATTGGTGAGAGACATTGACGACTAACCTTTGCAAGATAGCCAATTTTACGATTTATGAGTTTTTAGAGGT
>JAFSVK010000037.1 GCA_017444985.1 Bacillota bacterium | reverse complement strand
CCTATTTCTTTTGCAAGCTTTATCGCTTGTATTTTAAATTCTTGATCGTAATTCTTTGTTGTTTTCATCTCTTCCACTCCTTAATCGTTTTATTTTATACCGAACGATTAAAATGTGTCAACTTTAATTATACAGCATCATTTGCAGGTTATGGCTAATGAAGCCGCACAAATAAACGATGGAGATGTTTTTTCTATAAAAATAACAGAGCCGTATGATTCGAATTACGAAACAATGGTTGGAATTGCGCAAAGAGACCAAAACGAAAACAAGCATTTCGATTTCTTAAATGATATAGAAAACTTTGATGAATATAATGTTGTGTATATCGGTATGCCTGTATGGTGGGGGAAACTTCCGCAGCCTATGGTCAGTTTCTTTGAAAAATACGATTTTTCCGGAAAAACTATCGTTCCGTTTGGCATACATTTAGGCAGCCACTTCGGTTCTATGGTAGAACAGATAAAGGAACTTGAACCAAACGCCGAAATAAAAGACGGTTTTACTGTTAGTGCCGATGTGGACAACGAAAAGGTAAAAGCTGATTTTTCCGCATATATAAGAAATTTACAATAAAGAGGATCTCTAAATAAAAAATCCTTGCAGTTTCAAAAAACTTGAACTGCAAGGATTTTTTTATATTTGGCAATTTGCATTTATTATTTCCATAATACCTATGTTTTCATTCCTATATCGTGCATCGGGATTTTTTTCGGGCATATTCATTTGAATAGCCTTTTTCGGACAAGCGTGAATACAAGCCATACACATAACGCAGTTTTGACTGTTTTGTTCTGCCCGCTGATTTTTTATTTCAAAGCAGTTCATCGGACAAACCTTGTTGCATATCGAGCAGCCTATGCAATCGTCTGTTACGCGGTATATTTTCTTAAAAGCATCGGGCGGCATAGCAGCCATACGGTCAAGGTACATCTGATGTATATCTCTGTCTGCTTGAGTAACTTCGGAAATCATTTTCTTCTTTTGTGAAATATCCGTTTTAATTTTAGAAATATGTTCATCGACCTTTTTATCAAGTGCGGTTTCTTCATTCATATCAAAAGCAGGCAGGAAATTGTCGACCATTTCTATCACATTTATATAGTCAAAAGTCTTTCCGTATTTTTTGGCTTCTATATCGGCAAGCTCCGCTGCACCGCCGTGACGTTTGCCATAGGTAAGTATAAGATACAGATAATCCGTATCAAACCTTGCATTTTTTATAAAATCTTTTACGGGCTGCGGCATTTCGTGACCGAATATAGGACAAACAATGCCTATTTTATCCGCCGTATATTTATTATTTGTTTTGTGTATCTCCTGCGCAATACTGAAATATTCATCGTCAAGCTGTTTTGCCGTATAAAGACTGTTTCCTGTTGCGGTAAAGAAAAAAATCATATTAACACCTCTTTGTGATATTGTTATTTTTATTTTTGTATGTTAAAATAATGGTAACACATTGTTAACCAAATGTACAATGTCAAATTTTTAATGTGACTATAAAAAACTTTAATACTGAATATAAGAGGTAAAAATGATAGAATTTTATATTTTAAAACAGTTTATTACTTTTATACAAACCAAAACTTTGTCGGAAACAGCGGAGAAGCTGAATCTTTCACAGCCTGCCATAAGCAGAAATATGAAAAAACTTGAAGATGATATCGGTGTTAAACTTTTTGACAGACAGAAGAACAAAATAGAACCCAACGAAAACGGCAAGATGCTTTATGAACTTGCAGAAAAGCTTATCTTTGATGCCGAAGATATTGTTAAACGAATGCGAGCTTTTGACCGCCTTAATCATACGATTTCTGTCGGTTTCTGTGCACCTGCGCCCATCTGGAAACTGACTCCGTTGTTGACAAGAGTATATACAAATATGAATATAAGTACGGAAATAAAAAACGAAGAAGAATTGTTAAATGCTCTTTCGAAAAACAAATATCAGCTTATAGTTCTGCCGCACGAATCAAATGAAAGCGAACACTATTCCGTACCTTTTGAAAGTGAAAGATTATATTTGTCAATGCCTCGGAATCATAAATTTTTTGACAGAGAAAGTATCTGTTTTGAGGATATTGACGGAGAAAATATACTCTTGTTTTCGGAAATAGGTTTTTGGCACGATATTCATTTAAGAAAAATGCCAAACTCACGTTTCATCACTCAAAATGACAGGTACAATTTCACGGAGCTGGTCAATGCCTCCTCACTTCTTTCGTTTTCATCCGACCTTGTGAAAAAATATACCGATATGCAGACCGACAGAAAAGACATTCCGATAACAGATGAAGAAGCACAGGTCACATATTACCTTGTATGTCAGAAAAACAATAAGAAAAAATATAATGATTTATTTCGTTCACTTAATTAAGGGCTTAATTTCAGCCCTTTTTCTTTTGGCATAAAAATTTTTTATAGCAGCTTGTGATTTTGGCATTGTACATTTGCTTGTCTGTATTTTATAATGTAAACATAAATATAGTAAACGACATTTAAAAATGTCATTTACTATAACCCTGCAGGGCATGTACACGACTGCGTACAAGGAATAAAGCAGATAATGATATAACACTTGACGGACTTGCCGATTATCTTACCGAAAATGGTATAGCATATACATATTATGAAGCAGACGGAGGACACGATCAACCTTGTGGCGGAAAAATCTTAAGCAGGTTTGTTTCCGAATTTTTATGGAAATAGTATAAAAAAATTTTATGGCAGCTTGCGTTTTTGGCATTGTACATTTAGCATTTATTATGCTACAATGTAATTACAAAAGAAAAGCAATTATAAACTTTATGAAAGGTGGATTTAATATGAAAAGAAAAATTTTAGCTTTAACATTGACGGTACTTATGGCAGCAAGTAATGTAATGGCGGCTGATGTTGTGGTAAATAACACAAAAATAGATACCGAAGCGGTAATTGAGGGCGGCAGAACTCTTGTACCCGTAAGAGGTGTATTTGAACAGCTTGGTTTTTCCGTTGACTGGGATGCTGATGCAGGCAAGGCGGAACTTTCCGATAGCACAAGAACTATTACAATAATAAAAGGCGGCAACACATTTACAGTAAACAATGAAACGGTCACACCGGATGTTCCGCAGCAGATAATAAATGACCGCTTTTATATTCCGTTGAGAGCCATATCGGAAGCTATCGGGGCTGATGTAGCGTGGGATGCCGAAACCAAAACAGCAAAAATCACCTATAACGAAACTTCGGCAGAAGTTAAGACAGAGGACACACTTCCGACTTATGAATTTACCGAAATACCGACAGAGGTAAAAAACACAACAACAGGAAATACATTGAGAGGAACTCTGTACAAACCAGAAACAGAAGGCAAAATGCCTATTGCCATTTGTGCGCACGAATTCGGCAGTAATTCAAGACGCCGCTGGCCTGCTTACGGTCAGAGCCTTGCATCACACGGTATGGCTGTGTATGCATTTGATTTTTCGGGTGGCGGAAACGAAAGCCAAAGCGACGGTTCTTCACTTGATATGTCGGTTATGACAGAAGTAACGGATTTGGAATCGGTACTTACAGAGGTGCAGACTTGGGATTTTGTTGATACAGACAGAATAGTTATCATCGGTGGCAGTCAGGGCGGCGCAGTTTCGGCAATTACGGCAGCAAGACACGAAGATGACATAAACGGTCTTGTACTTCTTTATCCCGCACTTATCATTCAGGACGATCTTCATGTAAAATTTGAGAACAAAGAAGATTGCCCCGAAGTTTACAGCTATAACGGATGGATAAATGTTGGTAAGCGTTATGTTGAAGATATGTGGGATTATGACATTTATGCCGAAATGGGCAACTATACAAAGCCTGTGCTTATTCTTCACGGAGATAATGACGATATAGTTCCGTACTCCTACTCCGAAAGAGCAAGAGATATCTATCCCGATGCAGAACTGTATACCATCGAGGGCGGTGTTCACGGCTTCCAAGACGAAACATTTGATGCGGCTATGGTACATATCTATGATTATTTGACAGAAAATAATTTGATAAACAAATAAGTTTCTCTCCCTCATTTGCAAGGCTGTTGTGTGTAGACATTACAGCCTTGCATTGCTTTATGTTATGTTTATTAATTTTTTCTTTACACTCAATTTTTTACAAATTCCGACATACCGTTGCATATAAGTTTTATAGCAATATCCGTAAGTTCTTCAACACTAAGCTTTTTACCGTCGGCTACCCATTGGCGATAAATGTTCGCACTGCATGTGCCGAAATATGCAAATGTGATACTTTCCGAATATCTGTCAAGCCCAAATGCACCTCTGTTTGTCTGCCGTCTGAAATCCATAATGCGTTTATTAACTTCATCGCTGAATCTTTGGTAGCTTCCCGAGCAAAGCATACGTTCATGCGTATAGGATTGAGAACAAAAGCTGCTGAAATACAGATGTATAAGACTTTTGATATCATCAATATTCTTATGGGAACCTCTAAAAAGTCATAAATCGTAAAATTGGCTATCTTGCAAAGGTTAGTCGTCAATGTCTCTCACTAATGCTCTACATTGGCTTCGAGCCATTTCCTAGTCCTCGAACAAGATATCTCAATTTTACTTCAATAGCACTTTTTAGAGGTCCCCTTTAAAGAAACGGGGAAGTTAAAATGAGTGAGCTTATAAATATAGATGATAATTATGGTGATATCAGAATGTATGAAATAGAAATTACTTCGCAATCACCACAACTGCGACAAAGCCTCGCCTGAAAGGAGAGGTGGCAGCCTTTAGGCTGACGGAGAGGCTCCGCCATAGAGACAAAATCTGTAATTACCAAAACCTATGACGGAAAAATCAATTTTTTTGCGTAAGCTAAAAATTGATTTGGGTCAATAAATTTGGCTCACTAAATTATAATTTACAAGCGTTTACACTCTCCGAAATTTCATCTATCAGACTCTCAAACCTTTTTTTATCTTTAGCATTATAAAAAGCATAATAAGTCATCTTAGCCTGTGCATCGCTTATGGGGATACTGCGACGATTTGGGCTTGCTCCGAATACTTTACTTGCAATATCCGTATCAAAGGTGGGCAGTGAGGAGGAGTTGACTACCTCCAGATATTCGTCCATGCCCTCTTGAAATATAAACCTTGTGCCGGGCATGTTTTTTCGAGATATATCCAGCCATATTCCTATATCTTTATAGGTAAGGAAGGTACCTCCGTTTATTTCGGCAAAGCTTACACTTGAATGCATTGCGGCGGGGTGTGCGGGCAATACGGATATTCTCAGCTGTTCCGTAAATATCTTCTTGCAACACATATCTTCGTGAGCTTCGGGATGATCAAGGACTATGATCTGGTATGTGCCGTTTTTTAAACCGTCGGTTAGGCTTTTCTCATCGGACATTTCCGTTAGTATTTGGTTTTCGGGAAAGCTTTTTTTTAGCTTTTCCGAAATCAATATATTCGGTATCGGGGCACAGGAACCTACAGAAACCGTATGTTTGCTGCGTTCAAGAGCTTTTACTGCATTTACCATGTCTTGCTCTGTTGCAAGTATCTTCTTTGCGTACTCCACCGCAAGTTTACCCGTGTCATTTATATAAATACGATTTTTATCACGGTCGAAAAGCTTTGCTCCAAGTATATTTTCAAGCTTGTGAACGGAGCGTGTCAGTGTCGGCTGAGTAACATGAAGATGTTCCGATGCTTCGGACAAAGTCTTATATTTTGCTATGCCTACAAGTTGTTCCAAAAGATATATTTCTATCATAATACCACCTCTAAGCACAACTATACTATACGCCACACGTATAAGTCAATACTTCTTTTCGATTTTTAAAACTGCTGTTTATATGATATACTCTGTTTAAAGTTAAGGGGACCTCTAAAAAGTGCTATTGAAGTAAAATTGAGATATCTTGTTCGAGGACTAGGAAATGGCTCGAAGCCAATGTAGAGCATTGGTGAGAGACATTGACGACGTACTCGGGCAAGATAGCCAATTTTACGATTTATGAGTTTTTAGAGGT
>JAFSVK010000036.1 GCA_017444985.1 Bacillota bacterium | reverse complement strand
TAATCGGGACACCCATAGGGTGGCTTTTGACGATAGTCAAAAGTGCTTTTGCCTCCCTAAAGAGGCGCGCAGAACGGCTGTTTATCGGCAAAAATCTCATTTTTGCCGGGGGTGTGATATTTCACACCCCCCTCTTTTTTAATAGCCTTCATTTCTTCTTTTTTTTCGCATTTCTATTCTCTTTAAAGCCCCTTCCTCCTCTGCCTGTTCGGCGGGAGTGGTTATTTTTAGCTTGTAGGGCACGGGTATGGGTTTATCCTCTTCGGACATACATACCTCGGTAAAATAGGCTCTGTTTATAACGTGTCTGTTTCCGCTTTTAGGCTCTTCCACATACACATCTACTCTTACTTCCATAGAGGTGTTTCCCACATGGGTAAGTCTTGCCACGAAAACAAGCACATCTCCTATAAAAGCACCTTTTTTAAACTGAAGATTATCTACTGCCGCAGTTGTAACACCCTTGCCGCAGTGGCGAATGGCGGCTATCCCCGCCACCTCGTCCATCCACTGCATAAGTCTGCCTCCGAATAGTCGAGACAAACCGTTTATATCTTCATATTTTATTATCCTCATACACTCTGTAAGAGAATCGGAAACGCTTTTTTCTTTTATGTTTTCTTCCATATCAAACTTTCGGGCACTGAGCCAAGGAAGCTGCTATTTCTTCATCTGTGGGAATGTAATTTTCCATTTCACCGTCGTTGAATTTCTGGTATGCTACCATATCAAAATAACCTGTTCCCGTAAGACCGAAGAGTATATTCTTTTCCTCGCCTGTTTCAATGCACTTTTTAGCCTCGTCTATAGCTACCTTTATGGCATGGCTCGACTCGGGTGCGGGGAGGATACCCTCGGTTTTTGCAAAATACTGTGCAGCTTCGAATACATCCGTCTGTTTTGCTGTCACTGCCTTTATGTACTTATCATCATAGAGCTGAGAAAGTATGGAGCTCATACCGTGGTATCTGAGACCGCCTGCATGGTTGGGTGCGGGTATGTAACCCGAACCTAAGGTGTACATTTTTGCCAAGGGGCAAACTTTTCCCGTATCACAGAAATCGTATATGTACTTTCCTCTTGTAAGAGAAGGACAAGATGCAGGCTCAACGGCAATTATCTCATACTCATTCTCGCCTCTTAACATCTCGCCTACGAAGGGAGATACAAGACCTCCAAGGTTTGAACCGCCACCTGCGCAACCTATTATAACGTCGGGCTTTACACCGTATTTTTCAAGAGCTGTTTTGGCTTCAAGACCTATAACCGTTTGGTGAAGGAGTACCTGAGAAAGCACCGAACCCAAAACATATCTGTAGCCGGGGGTAGATACAGCCTTTTCCACAGCCTCGGATATGGCACAGCCTAAACTTCCCGTAGTGCCGGGGAACTCTTCATTTATCTTTCTTCCTATTTCCGTATCCATGGAGGGAGAGGGTGTAACGGAAGCTCCGTAGGTCCTCATGACCTCTCTTCTGAAAGGCTTCTGTTCGTAAGAGACCTTTACCATATACACCTTACAATCAAGTCCGAAGTAAGCGCATGCCATAGAAAGAGCCGTGCCCCACTGTCCCGCACCCGTTTCCGTGGTCACACCCGTAAGACCTTGTTTCTTTGCATAGTAAGCCTGTGCTATAGCAGAGTTGAGCTTATGGCTTCCCGAGGTGTTGTTGCCCTCAAACTTGTAGTATATATGAGCAGGTGTACCCAAAGCCTTTTCAAGGCAATAAGCTCTAACAACGGGTGAAGGGCGATACATTTTATAAAAATCCCTTATTTCAGTGGGAATATCAATATAAGCATCGGTCTCGTTAAGCTCCTGAGCCACAAGTTCAGAGCAGAATACAGCCTCTAACTCTTCTTTTTTCATAGGCTCTTTTGTAGCGGGATTAAGCAAGGGTGCGGGCTTGTTTTTCATATCCGCTCTTACATTGTACCATTGCTTGGGTATTTCTTTTTCATCAAGATATATTTTATAAGGTATAGTCATGTTTTTTCTCCTTTTTTATCAATACTCGGGCTTTAAGACCCTATATAGATTATATCAGTATATATAAAAGCTGTCAATAAACAAAACTGCTCTGTGTGACATAAAACTTATAGTGCGAGCCGGGGTATATGTGAAATATCATACTATAAAAAGTATATGTATTTTATGTGGAAAGTGATATAATTATATTGGAATGGATCGTTGTTTGTGGTTGCATTTTGTTTCTATGTCTTTGGCAATGAAACCTCTCAGTCGGCTCATGCCGACAGCTCCCCGTCAGCTGTGACTGTTTAGGCACGCCTAACGGTTGTAGTTATTCGTTCTTCGAATTAAAGGGCACCTCTAAAAACTCATAAATCGTAAAATTGGCTATCTTGCCCGAGTACGTCGTCAATGTCTCTCACCAATGCTCTACATTGGCTTCGAGCCATTTCCCGGTCCTCGAACAAGCTATCTCAATTTTACTTCAATAGCACTTTTTAGAGGTACCCTAAATACTGTACCCATACAATAACTCAAATTTTTGTTTGTTGGGGTGCACTACCTTTGAGGTTTTGAACGGTATGAATAGCTTTGTGAGCATAGGTGCCGGTTGCTCAATCGTCAGCCCCTTGGGCTTCCTTCCCCTCTCGGGGTGGGTACCTCTCCGTCACAGCTCCGCTGTGCCACCTCCCCTTTCATGGGAGGCTAACGGTTGAAGGCTTTCTTTCTGCAACTTAAACACCGCATCCATACTTTAACATTTATTGTAGTTTTTGATAATGTATGAATAATAAATTTCTTTGCAAGCACCGCAACTGCGACAAAGCCTCGCCTGAACAGCCACAGCAGACAGAGAGGTGGCAGCCTTTTGGCTGACGGAGAGGTTGCGCCACAACGGTAAATTTGTAATTACCAAAACCAACGCCGGAAAAATCAATTTTTAGAATATCATAAGGAGATGACTCTATGACAAAAAAAGCATTACTGTTTATTTTACTTTTGGGAGTGTTTTCTCCCCTTTCCTTGGCTCATGCCAAAACCTCCTTTGACGAGGGTACGGGTGTCCTGACAATAAGCGAAAGTGTGGATAAAGAAAGCCTTCAAGCCTATTCCGACAATACTGCCGTAAAAGAAGTGGTAGCTTTAAAGGATACAAAGCTGCCTGCAGATTCTTCCGAACTGTTCTCGGGATTTAAAGCCGAAAAAATAAACCTATCCTTAGCCGATACCTCGGGTGTAACGGATATGAGTTATATGTTTTCGGATTGTGATGTACTAAAAGAACTTAATCTTAAAAACATTGATACTTCATCAGTTACGGATATGCAATATATGTTCAACAGCTGTTACGAACTCAAAAGTCTTGATCTAAGCTACTTTAACACAAAGAAAGTCACAAATATGAAGTATATGTTTTGCGATATGCAAAGCCTTGTATCTGCGGATCTACAAAAGTTTGATACCGCCTCCGTTACCGATATGACAAGTATGTTCAGAGGCTGTTCAAGCTTAAAAGACCTTGATGTCACCTCTTTTAACACGGGAAAAGTCGAAACAATGGAGATGATGTTTTCACGCTGTTCTTCTTTGGAAAATATAGACCTTTCAAGTTTTTCCACCGTAAACACCGAAGACATAAGCTCTATGTTTGAAGGCTGTACTAAACTTAAGAGTCTGGATATAGCACACTTTGACACCTCCAAAGTTATTTATATGAGTTCCGTATTTTCTGAATGTTCTTCTTTAAAAGAGCTTGATCTTACAAACTTTAACAGAAGCAACGCTACATATAAAAGCTATACATTTTCCGATTGTGATAGTTTGGAGAAAATAACAATAGGCAATGATTTCGGAAGCATAACCACATCCGATTACCTTTTAAACGGCTACGGATGGATAAATGTGAATGATGCTTTTACAACTGTCAGCGGTACGCAAATGTATGCAAGAATAACAAATGAGGGAGTGAACACCTACCAAAGGAATAAGACCCCCGTAGGTAAAACGGGAGATTGTATCTGGACATTTGACCCGAACACAGGTGTCCTTACTATAAACGGTACAGGCTCTATCCCCGATTTTGAAAGCTATCTGCGTCCAGATTGGTATAAATACAAAACGGATATAACAAAAGTCGTAATAGAAAAGGGAGTAACAAGTATAGGTGCCTATGCCTTTACAGACCTGTCGGCTTTAAAGTATGTGGGAATATCGAATACAGTAGAGACCATAGCAGGCTCCGCTTTTCAAAATTCAAAGCCACTGTATATGACCATCCCCAAAAACACACAATTAGCTCCGAAAAGTATAGGCTATAACACCTCGGAAACAGACAAATACACCGACTTTATAATATGTGGCTATAAAGGTAGCCCCGCAGAGACCTACGCTTCGGAAAACTCTTTTACATTCATACCTATAGGAGATCTTAACAACGACAATGCCGTAAACTCTGTAGATGCCGCAATGCTTTTAAAATACATTACAGGTCGCTCTACCCTTAATGCAACACAACTAATAGCCGCAAACCTCACTCAAAAAACGGGAGAGGATCCCGATTTAAGGGATGTAATAGCTATATTGTCATAATTTCATCGATATTAAAGAGCCGTTAAACAAAAATTTCCCGTTTAACGGCTCTTTTCCTTGCTTCGCAATACATTTTCCTTATCGCTATATCTTACGCTATGGAAAAAAATATTATATTGTGGTAAAATCAAAAAAAATTTTTGAAAGGTAACGAACTATGACCATAAAAACAGCCACAGGTAGCGAATTAAACGAAATAGCGGCAATAGAAGAGGCTTGCTTTCCGAAGGAAGAGGCAGCTACAAAGGAAGAATTTGAGAAAAGATTGAAATACTATAAAGACCGATTTTGGCTTTTGTACTGTGATGAAAAGCTTGTAAGTTTTGCCGACGGCTTTTCCACCGATATACCCGACCTTACGGATGAAATGTATGAGAACGCCCGGATGCACAACGAAAAAGGCTCTTGGCAAATGATATTCGGTCTAAACACCCTACCCGAATACAGAAACAAGGGCTACGCAGGTGCAATTTTAAAAAGAATAATTGAAGATTCCAAAAAACAAAACAAAAAAGGCATCGTGCTTACCTGTAAAGAACAACTTATAAGCTACTATGCCAAATTCGGCTTTGTAAATGAAGGTGTATCAAAATCCGTACACGGAGGTGCCCTTTGGTATCAAATGAGGATAACGTTTTGATACTTGGAATACCTCTTCAAGGAAGGTAATAAAAAAACGGATTGCATTTGCAATCCGCTTTTTTATTACTTGTTTCTTCTGTTAATGTCTTCTTTAACCTTAGCAGCCTTACCTACTCTGTCTCTTAAGTAGTTAAGCTTAGCTCTTCTTACGATACCGTATCTTACAACTTCGATACGATCGATTCTGGGGCTGTGTAAAGGCCATGTTCTCTCAACACCTACACCAGAAGCTATTCTTCTTACGGTGAAGGTCTCTCTTGAAGAACCACCCTGTCTTTTAAGTACAACACCCTCAAACATCTGAAGACGCTCTCTTGTACCCTCTACAACCTTTGCATAAACTCTTACCGTATCACCCACATTAAATTCGGGGATGTTGGTCTTAAGCTGTGCAGATTCGATTTCTTTGATGATACTGTTGTTCATAATTTTTTTCCTTTCTTCATAGACATTCTTAACGCCAAAGCGACAGCGGAATATCCGTCATTAACAAATAGATATTTTACCATAGTTTGAGATAAAAAGCAAGTATTTTTTTATAAATTTGTATGTTTTTCAATACCCCTGTGCAACTATCTGCCAGCCGTCGTTTTCGGTTTCTACAAGTAGCCATTGATAGTCTTTCATATCCTTATCGGGATCGAAAACTACGGTGCCTTCCTTAGGTGTGTGGAAGTCTGTGAATATTTCTATTACTCTTGTGTAGTTTGCACCTTCCTCAAGAGAATTTACATAGTCTATATTTTCTTTGGAATTACATTCATCTCCGCCATAGCGCAGGCTCTTGAGGGTACAGCTGAAGCCTGCAAAGGCACACTTTACTTGCAGAGCCGCGGCTTCAAGTTCTTCTTTTGTGAAAACTTTGGAATTTCCCAGATCAATTTCGGGTTTATCGGAGCTTGCTTTTCCCAGGTATTCCTCAAGGGTAATACCCTTTGACATTATCTCCTTTGCTATATCGGGGTTATCTACATAGCGTATATGCCAAGGCTCATAGCCGTAGCCCGTAATATACTCCTTATCCTCTATATAGCGAAGTATAAAGCCGTATTTAGGTAGCTTTTCGTGTATCTTTTCCCAAATATCGGTATACTGTATCATATCCTCATTTTCGGTAATATCCTTGCCGTCTATAATGAGATAAAGGTCTAAAGCAAGTCCCGTGTGGTGTTCCGAATAGCCCGGAGCGGCAACGGTCTTTGCGGCATAGTCCGCACCGTAACTCTTTGTAAAATCATCCATAATACGCTGTTGGTCCGCTACATTTCTTCGTGCAGAGTCCAAGTCTACATAAATGTTTTCCTTTTCAAGCTCTTCTTTTAATTTAAGGTATGCCTCATAAGCCTTTTCTTCAACTTCTACATCATCTCCTATAGAGTTCGTTATTTTAACGGTCTTTACCGTTTTTTCCCAATTATCGGGAAGCTCATTCGTCTTGTTTACAAGAACAAGATAATCTATTTTTTCCGAGTTTTCCGCACCACTACCCTCTACGGTTTCCGTACTTTCCTCCACCTCCGTATTTGAAGGGGTAGCTGTGTTTTGGACACAGGCTGTAAGCGATGCTACCGTCATACCCACAGAAAGACAGACCGACATAAATTTTATAATATTTTTCTTTATATTATCGCCTCCTTTTTATCATTATAACATCTGTCTGCAAGTGTTGTAAAGAATAAAAGTATATTTGCACACATGCTAAATATATGCTATACTGAAAATTGTAATAATATTTAGGGGACCTCTAAAAAGTGCTATTGAAGTAAAATTGAGATAGCTTGTTCGAGGACTAGGAAATGGCTCGAAGCCAATGTAGAGCATTGGTGAGAGACATTGACGACTAACCTTTGCAAGATAGCCAATTTTACGATTTATGACTTTTTAGAGGT
>JAFSVK010000035.1 GCA_017444985.1 Bacillota bacterium | reverse complement strand
TTTCATATAGGAAACCTCCTTCGGTTGGTGTACCTATATTATATCACAATTGAACAAGAATGTACAGACAATTATGAAGTTTTATACTAGGAAATGGCTCGAAGCCAATGTAGAGCATTGGTGAGAGACATTGACGACGTATTCGGGCAAGATAGCCAATTTTACGATTTATGAGTTTTTAGAGGTGCCCTAAAGTCTCCTTAAACATTTTAGATTTTTCAAAAAAAATTTCGGAGGTAAAATATGAGTATAAAAATAGCATTGTTAGGCTACGGTAACCTTTCAAGAGGTGTGGAAGCCGCTATAAAACAAAATGCCGACACAGAGCTTGTGGCAGTATTTACAAGAAGAGACCCTTCTTCTGTCTCACTTAAGACAGAGGGTGTTCCCGTGTTGAATGTTAGCGAGATAGAAAGCATGAAAGACGATATAGATGTTCTGGTGCTTGGAGGCGGAAGTGCTACAGACCTTCCCGAACAGACACCTAAGTATGCCAAGCTTTTTAATGTGGTAGACAGTTTCGATACCCACGCAAGAATACCCGAGCATTTTTCAAATGTGGATAAAGCCGCAAAAGAGGGCGGAAATGTAGGTATTATTTCCGTAGGTTGGGATCCCGGTATGTTCTCCCTTTTAAGAATGATATCAAATGCGGTCCTTCCCGAGGGTAATGACTATACCTTCTGGGGCAAGGGAGTATCTCAAGGACATTCCGATGCTATAAGAAGAATAGAGGGCGTAAAGGATGCAAGACAGTACACCGTACCTATAGAAGCAGCTGTTGAAAAGGTACGCAGCGGCGAAAACCCTCAGCTTACCACAAGAGAAAAGCACTTAAGAGAGTGCTACGTTGTAGCGGAAGAAAATGCAGACAAGGCATATATCGAAGAACAAATAAAGACTATGCCCAACTACTTTGCAGACTATGACACCACCGTAACTTTCATAAGCGAAGAAGAGCTTAAAGAAAAACACAGTGGTCTTCCTCACGGCGGTTTCGTATTAAGAAGCGGTGTTACGGGCAACAACAAGGAAAACAAGCACATTATAGAATACAACTTAAAGCTTGACTCCAATCCCGAGTTTACAGGCTCTGTAATAGTTGCCTACGCAAGAGCGGCTTACAAGCTTTCAAAAGAAGGTGTATCGGGTTGCAAAACAGTATTTGATATTGCTCCCACCTACCTTTCATCACAATCACCCGAAGAATTAAGGGCACATATGCTTTAAAAAAAGGGCTGTGAAAAACAATACTTTGGTTTTTCACAGCCTTTCTAAATCAAATGAAACTTTGCAACTATCGATTTTCGGCAAAGTATACATCAAAAATACAGTCACATACTAACATAAATATCCGCCTGTGCAAAAATCATTTCCCTTGCTCCACTTCTTTAATTTCGTCCTTGGATGCTTCTTTTAGAGCATAGGTGTCAAACACAGCCTCTGTAGGAAGTTGCAACTCTATACGGGTTATTTTTCTTATATTTGCTTCTGCTTCCGTAAGGTCCACATCAAAAACATGTCCCCCTTGTTTTCTGTCGTTTGATACAAAGTGCAAATGCCACCCCGGAGCATTTATACCATCCATATAGTCGGGATAATATACACAAACCAAAGTACCTTCCACATCATCAAAGAAAAAATCCTTTTGAGATTTTGAAAGTATTTCCTTCAGAGAAACATGGTGAGATTTGTATGCACTCTCGGATCTTGCGGATACTCTTTTGAATTTACCGTCTATTTTTACAACATGCATACTGTTAAGCCCAAATTCTTCTTCTATTGCCAAATCGAGCTTTTGCTTTAATGTTTCTATATCTTCTATATCCTTAAGCTTAAGCTTCCTACCCTCTCCTATATTTGCCACCGCCGCAAAGGGCACGCCCGCATCGGGTAAAGCCTCTGTTACACTGCCGTCATTTGCCGCACAAAAACAATGTCCCTCTGTTACTATCATTTCTCCGCCTACACCCTCAAAGGTGCCAAGACCCGTATCGCCTTTTTGCAAGAGTTCATCCACACTGACTACCTTTCTTGTATAGCCCAATATCAAAGCCTGCAATGTGGATACTTGATACATTTTGTTTTCTTTCATATAACACGATCCTTTACATTTAAAAAAAATATTACTCGTTTGTCTCCACTTTCTTTATATCTGCGGATTGGTCTTTTGTAAGGTCAAGTTCGGGGAACATTTTGGTCTCCGGAAGAAGCATATTAAAGCCGTCTGTGTTATCCCACTTAAGCTCAGCCTTATCTATGTCAAGATCAAGCACGTGACCGCCTTTTGACTTGTCTTCGGTAACAAAGTGGAAATGCCAGCCTGCCGCATTGAGATCTTTCATATATTCGGGACAGAAAAGACCTACTACCGTTCCCGTGGTCTCTTCAAAATCAAACTCTCTCTGATCCGTTGCAAGAGCCTCTGCCAATGTTTTGGTATAGGGCTCATCTTGTTTAAGCTCGCTTCTTGCACTTACCTTTTTGAAGCTACCGTCTATTCTTATCATATAGAAGCGGTTTTTACCGTATTCCGCTACCTTGCCGTCAAGATAAGCTTTTAAGTCCCCAATGTTTGCTATACCGCTTATTTCCTCTGTGGTATCGGCATCAAAGAAGGTCACGTTTGAAAACGGTATGGTCTCATCGTCCGGTGCCACCTCCACACTTCCATCGCTTTTTGCTCTGTAAACAACACCGTCTACCATTACAAGCTCTCCGTTTACACCTTCAAAAGTGCCTATACCCGTATCGCCCTTTTCTTTTAACTCCTTTACGGTCACGCTACCGTAGTAATCTCCCAAAGTAAGACCTTGGAGCAAGGACACCTGGAATACAGTTTCTCTGTCTGCCGTAACAGCCTGAGGCTGTGCTTGAGGTTCCGTCGTGTTTTGAGCCGTGGTTTGAGTTGCGGGTGCACTGCTGTTGCAACCCGAAAGTAAAAATAAAACTGCGGTACATAATAAAGCTTTTTTCATATAGATTTCTCCTCCTTTATATTGTTTTCACAATAAATGTTATAGATATAATAGCTTATTTTTATACTTTTGTCAATACTATTAAATAAAGCTATAACATTTTATCTCTTTTTTTCTTGAAAAACTCCTCTTTGTATGTTATACTTCATATAAGTTCTTTGCAATATTTATAATGTGCAATAAAATTATATATACACCGAAAAAGGAGGAAAAATATGAAAAGAAAATACACAACAATAATATCCCTTGTATTCTGCGCAATGTTTGCAGCAAATTCTCAGGCTGCAACAAGTAAGCTTGTACCCGCAAGAGACACCCTTGAAAGCCTTGGCTTTGTAACGGAGTGGGATGCGGAAAGCAAAACAGCTGTATTTAAAAACGACAACTATACCGTTACACTTACGGCAGACAATGATTACTTCGAAGTAAACGGCAAAAAGATAACATTTGAGAATGCCCTTTACGAAAACAATATGTACAGTACCCCCATCATAATAGACGGTAGATTTTATCTGCCCGATGCGGAGCTTGCCAAAGCGATAGGTGAGGAAACTCTCACACCCGATACTAAAGCTCTACCGGAAAACGGTTCTGCAGTTGATTTTAACACTCAAAAATTAAGTGACATAGAGGCAATAACAAATGCAAGGCAACTCGGTGGCTATGTTAATACCGAGGGCAGAAAAATAAAACAAAATGTTATATTAAGAACGGGAAAGCCCTCCGACGGAACGGAGGAAGATCTAAAGGTGCTTTCGGAAAAATACCATGTTTCCGATATAGTGGACTTCAGAAGTGTGACAGAGGCTGAGACCGCTCCCGAGCCTACGGTGGAAGGTGCCGTATATCATCACATTCCCCTTAATATTGCGGGAGATATGAGCAATATGGTTACGGATGAGTTTAAACAAGCCTATGTTAAGGCTATGCAAAGTGGGGACAAGGGTGAGTTACTGCTTACTCTTGCCAAAAACAACGTTTTGCCCACACCCAAAATGTATGAGTACTTTTTAGGTGATGAAGCCGCAGAGGGATACAGAGAATTTTTTAATATCCTTTTAAACAAGAAAGAAGATGCCTCCGTACTATTCCACTGTACACAGGGTAAGGACAGAACGGGTATGGGTGCCGCCCTTTTCCTCTATGCTTTAGATTTTGATGATGATACCATAATGGAGGACTATCTTCTTACAAATACGGCAAATGTCGCTATTATACAAAACGATGTAGATTCCGTATCCAAATACACGGACGATATCGAAACCATAGAAAAAGCCAAAATGATGGACGGTGTTTCCGCTGAATTGTTACAATCCGTAATAGATAAAATGAACGAAGAGTACGGCAGTGTTAAAGGATATCTGCAAACAAGGTTGAATCTTTCCGATGAGGAGATTGCAAAACTTAAAGAAATTTATCTTGAACCTGCAGAGGGTTAAGTTTGTTTGTACAGGCTAATGGTGATAATAATTTATTGACACAAATCATAGCCCAAATCAATATTTAGCTTACGGGAACCTCTAAAAAGTCATAAATCGTAAAATTGGCTATCTTGCTTGATTACGTCGTCAATGTCTCTCACCAATGCTCTACATTGGCTTCGAGCCATTTCCTAGTCCTCGAACAAGATATCTCAATTTTACTTCAATAGCACTTTTTAGAGCTCCCCTTACGCTAAAAAATTGATTTTTCCGGCTTTGGTTTCGGTAATTACTAACATATCTTTTGTGCGGAACCTCTCCGTCAGCCTAAAGGCTGCCACCTCCCCTTTCAGGGGAGGCGTTGGCACAGTTACGGTTTTGCAAGGGAATTTATTATTTATACATTGTCAGAAAATACAACAAATGTAAATGTATGGATGCGGTGTTGCAGTTGAAGAAAGAAAGCCCTTATACGGTAGGCTCGCCTGAAAGGATAGCTGTCGGCATTAGCTGACTGAGAGGTTCTCTTTCAAAAGCCATAAAGATAGTGGCAACCCTAAATACTAATTTATCAACCCAAATCAATTTTTAGCTTACGCGTAAAAATTGATTTTTCCCGGCATTATTTTCGATAATTACTGATTTTATCGTTGTGGCGAAACCTCTCCGTCAGCTGTGGCTGTTCGGGAGAAGCACAATCGCAGTTGTGGTTTTTGCAAAGTATTTTTACATTTTTTTGATATGGGACAGAAAGATGGTGCGAGTCGACATGGTAACAAAATATGGAAACACAATAAATATCACGGGTAAAATAGACTCCAACAACGCAAAACGATTTGAGGATGAATTACTTGCGGCTGTGGGGGGAGATGCCGACACAGTTATTTTAGATGCAAAAGAGCTTGAATATATATCAAGTGCGGGACTTAGAGTGCTTTTGAAATTAAAGAAAAACACAAAGGGGACAGTAAGTGTTATAAATGTTTCACCCGAGGTTTACGATATATTCAGCGTAACGGGCTTTGACAGTATACTTGAGGTTAAAAAAGCCATAAGAGAAATAGATGTAACGGGTTGTGAGGTCATCGGTCAAGGCGGTAACGGTACTGTTTACAGGCTTGATGAGGATACTATCGTAAAGGTCTACAGACCCACCGTTAAATTAGAACAGATAGAGCGAGAAAGAGAATTCGCCAAAAATGCACTGGTAAACGGTATCCCCTGTGTTATAGCTTATGATGTTGTAAGATGCGGCGAAAGCTACGGTATCGTATTTGAAATGCTTAAATCCGATACCTTGGGACACGCTATGCAAGCCTACCCCGAAAAGTTTGAGGAGTATGTTGAAAAGTATGTAGCCCTTGCAAAGGAACTGCACAGTGCGGAGCTTGACGAAAACACCTTCACAAGCATTAAGACCGTGCTTCACGGCAGAGTGCCCCGCCTTGCAAGGTGGTGTTCGGAGGAAGAACTAAAGCTTATAGACAGCCTCATAGACGAACTGCCGGACTCCAAATCTTTGATACACGGCGATTTTCACCCCGGCAATATCATGATACAAGATGGAGAACTTCTTTTAATAGATATGCCCGAAGTGACTATAGGGCCTAAAATATGGGATATAGCCGCAGTATACCGCGACCTTATCTCCGCCCCGCAAAACCCCAGCGACGAAATAGTTTCAATGCTTGAAAAAAGTATAGGTATGCCGAAAGAACTGATACTGAAAACAGGTTACAGATTCTTTGAACTTTACACGGGTATAACCGACAGAGAAAAATTAGAAACATATTTTAAAAGCCTTGGGCTTATATATGCCTTCAATGTCGTTCTTGTTACGGGTTCGGGCTCTCCCCGTGCCGAAGCAAGTGCCGATGCTATAATGGATAGACTCTTAAGAAAAACAGTGATACCCAACGAGCAAACGCTGAGACAGCTTCTCTCTTCCCGATAAATATTTTAAAGGAGCCACAATACTATGAGCCAATGTTTGATAAAAACAGAACACCTCAGAAAAGAATATCCCAATGTAACACCCCTTGAGGATGTAAGTGTTGAAATAAACAAGGGAGATATAATATCTGTAATAGGACCTTCGGGAACAGGTAAATCCACGCTTTTGAGATGCCTTAATCAGTTGGAGGAGCCCACATCGGGCAAAGTCTTTGTCGATGATGAGGAAATAACCGATATTAAGTGTGATATAAGCAAGGTAAGGCAAAAAATGGGTATGGTTTTCCAGTCCTTCAATTTATTTGCCAACCTTAATATTGTTGAAAATATAATGGTGGCACCCGTAACACTTTTGAAAATGCCAAAAGAAGAAGCACACGAACTTGCCATAGAGTTATTAAAGAAAGTCGGGCTTGCCGAAAAGGCACAAAATTTTCCGAATGAACTTTCGGGAGGTCAGAAACAGCGCGTTGCAATAGCCAGAGCTATAGCAATGAAACCCGAAATACTCTTTTTTGACGAGCCCACTTCCGCTCTCGACCCTACTATGGTAAGCGAAGTTCTTGCAGTTATAAAAAATCTTGCAAAAGAAGGGATGACTATGATCATAGTTACCCACGAAATGCGTTTTGCAAAAGATGTTTCCACAAGAATATTCTATATGGATGAAGGGGGTATTTATGAGGACGGCACCCCCGAGCAGATATTTGAAAACCCCAAAAAAGAAAAAACAAAGGCTTTTATACAGCGTCTCAGGTCATATTCTGCCGAAATAAATACAAAGGACTTTGACTTTATAGGCATTACCGCAGAAATAGAACAATTTGGCAGGAATAATATGATATCCTCAAAAATGTTGAGAAATACTCGGCTTGTTTTTGAAGAACTTATTATGGCAAATATTATTCCTCAAATACCCGATGACTTTACGCTCAATATAGATATAGAGTATTCCGAGGTCTCGGGCAAAACAACTATGAAGCTGGAATATGACGGCACAGAGTTTGACCCCTTTAAAGACGGCGATGAAATTTCTATGATGATAGTCAAAAGACTTACCACGGAAAATAGTTTCGAATATGAGGGTAAAAACAAATTACTTTTGACTTTCGCATAAGGAGTACGGGCAATGAGAAAGAAAAACACAAAGAAAACAGATGCTGTTATAATCGTTGTATTATTGCTTATATGTGCGGTTATAGGTTTTTCTGTTATGAAGCAGAATAACAAAGGCAATACCGACACAGTCAAAGATAGCGCAACAACTCAAACAGATTCCACAAAACCGTTAAGCTATACCGATTATGCGGGTAAGAAATTAGGTGTAAAAACAGGTACGCTTTTTGACGGCATGACACAAAAGCATATTCCCAATGCAGAAATAAGTTATTTCAATAATTATACAGACCTTGTAGGTGCGCTTTTGACGGATAAAATAGATGCTTTTGCCGTCGATGAACCCGTTGCGAAGTGTATGATGTCGGAAGACCCGAGAATATCCTATATAAAAGACTATATGGAAGAATATGGTTTCGGATATGCTTTTCCCAAAACAAACGAAGGTAAAGAAGTTTGTGATAAATTCAGCGAATATATCAAAAAAATAAAATCAGACGGCACATTACAGGAAATAGATGACATTTGGTTCGGAAATGACAAGGCCAAAAAAACTATACCTCCACTTAACGAGCTTTCGGCAGAAAACGGCATATTAAAATGTGCTACTGAAGTGGCAAACGACCCTTTTGTGTATATTCTGAACGGACAAACCGTAGGCTATGATATTGATGTCGCTTACAGATTTTGCAAAGAATACGGATACGGACTTGAAATTATCGATATGAATTTTGGGGCCATTATCCCCGCCGTACAGTCCGGAAAATGTGATTTCGGTTTTGCCGGTATGACAATAAACGAAGAGCGTGCAAAAAGCGTATATTTTACAGAGCCCAATTATGAAGGCGGTGCGGTCATAGCTGTAAGAGCGGCGGATATTGCCGGTATGGATAACGGTATCAAAAGCAATGCCGAAACCGTAAAATGGCAAGATTACAACGGCAAAAAAATAGGTATACTTACAGCTTCCGCTTTTGAAGATGCAACACTTAAAAATTTCCCCGACAGCAAATATTTATATTACAATACATACAGCGATTTGAATATGGCATTAAGTTCGGGAATGATAGACGGATATATAGGTGATGAGCCTGTCCATAAAGCAATCCACAACGAGCAACCGCAAATCGATTATATCAAAAATGTGATACAGGAAGATAATTATTCCTTTGGATTTCCCAAAAATAATGAAAATTCCCAAAAGCTTTGCAAGGAGTTTAATGAATTTTTGGCAAAGGCAAAATCAGAGGGTGTTATGGATGAACTGGATGAGGTCTGGTTCGGCACGGATGAGGAAAAAAAAGTTATAGATTTTTCCGAAACAGAAAAAAATCCGGAAAAGTTAAAAATAGCGATATGTTCCTCCGTAACTCCATTCACATACATTAAAGACGGAAAATATGTCGGTTATGCAATGGATCTTGCCGTAAGATTTTGTAAAGCATACGGCTATTCACTTGATATTGAAGACGTTGATATCCCGGGACTTATAGTCGGTGTTACCTCGGGCAAGTATGATATGGGAGTGTCTGCCCTTTCCATCACACCCGAACGTGCCAAAAGTATGCTTTTCGGCGACCCTTTTTATTACGGTGGTCTGACACTTGCGGTAAGAAGCAGCGATCTAAAGGACATATCCTCTCTCAAAACTACCGAGGCAGAAGGAAATGTTGATTTCTTTACAGGTATAAAAAACAGCTTTGAAAAAAACTTTATACACGAAGCACGTTGGAAACTTATAGTTGACGGTATCATCACTACACTTGTAATAACCCTTTTCTCCACAATATTCGGTACTCTGCTTGCCTTTCTTATTTGTCTTTTCAGGAGAACGGAAAGTAAACTTGCCATATTACTATCCGATATTTATGTAAGGGTACTGCAGGGCACCCCCGCAGTTGTGCTTTTGATGATACTTTATTATATAGTATTCGGCAAATCCGGTGTAAATGCGGTAGTCGTGGCAGTGGTAGGCTTTTCCCTAAACCTTGCCGCCTATGTTTCGGAAATGATGCGCTCGGGTATAGAATCCATAGACCCCGGGCAAAGAGAAGCGGCTCTTGCCCTTGGCTTTACGGAAAAACAAGCCTTCTATAAATTTATATTCCCCCAAGCCGCTTCAAGATTTTTGCCTGTTTACAGAGGAGAAATAATATCTCTTTTGAAGAATACTTCAATAGTCGGCTATATCGCCGTACAAGACCTTACAAAAATGAGCGATATTATAAGAAGCCGCACCTATGAAGCCTTCTTCCCTCTTATCGCAACGGCACTTATATACTTCATACTTGCTTGGTTCATATCCCTTATACTAAGCTTTATAGAAAAAAGAACAGACCCTAAGAAAAAAAGGAGGCAATAACCTCCCCTTTAAAAAAGCTCCAAACTCGTTATTTGTACGAATTTGGAGCTTTTGTATGTATATTTCCGACTTCCTTAAATCTAATGGAACACTGAGTAATTTAGGGAACCACTGAATAATTTTAGAGCATTGGTGAGAGACATTGACGACTAACCTTTGCAAGATAGCCAATTTTACGATTTATGGCTTTTTAGAGTTTCCCTTTAGTCTCGGTGGCTAAAATAACCCAACTCGTCTCATGATTTTCACCTACAGCGAAAACCATATGATGCTGTATAATTAAAGTTGACACATTTTAATCGTTCGGTATAAAATAAAACGATTAAGGAGTGGAAGAGATGAAAACAACAAAGAATTACGATCAAGAATTTAAAATACAAGCGATAAAGCTTGCAAAAGAAATAGG
>JAFSVK010000034.1 GCA_017444985.1 Bacillota bacterium | reverse complement strand
TTGCAGACGGGCAAGTTGTGCACCCGAAAAAAGTAATCGGGACACCCATAGGGTGGCTTTTGACGATAGTCAAAAGTGCTTTTGCCTCCCTAAAGAGGCGCGCAGAACGGCTGTTTATCGGCAAAAATCTCATTTTTGCCGTGGTGTGATATTTCACACCCCTTATTTCTTCTTTCCTTGGTTTGCCACAGCTTCCATTTTAGCCTTTAAAGCTTCCTGGTCACCTAAGTAATACTTGTTTAAAACCTTGAAATTATCATCAAACTCGTAAACAAGAGGCACACCCGTAGGTATATTTACACTTATGATCTCTTCATCGGAAAGACCGTCAAAATATTTTACAAGAGCTCTGAGAGAATTACCGTGAGCGGCTATTATTACTCTCTTTCCCGATTCCATATCCTTCTTTATAACATCCTCAAAGAAAGGAACAGCTCTTTCTATAGTCGTTTCAAGGCTTTCATTAAGAGGAAGCTGTGCCGCATCCACATCACGATATGCGGGATTGTTCTGAGCGGCTCTCTCATCATCGGGTTCAAGTGCAGGGGGCTTGATATCAAAGGATCTTCTCCATATCTTAACCTGATCTTCACCGTACTTTTCAGCTGTTTCGCTCTTGTTAAGACCCTGAAGCGCACCATAGTGACGCTCGTTGAGTTTCCATGTCTTTATTACGGGCAACCAGTTTCTGTCCATTTCATCAAGTATATGATTTAAAGTATGTATAGCTCTTTTAAGGTAGGAGGTATAGCATACATCAAAATCATAGCCTTCTTCTTTTAATGTCTTTCCTGCCTGTTTAGCCTCTTCATGTCCTTTTTCACTTAAATCAACATCCATCCAACCGGTGAAAAGATTAAGCTTGTTCCACTCACTTTCGCCGTGTCTTACAAGTACAAGTTTTTTCATTTATATTATCCTCCTGATTTTATGACTTCCCTAATAATACAATATTTGTGTCTTGATGTCAAGGTGTCTTTAATTACACCATTCTGCTTTTATAACTCCCAAAATCCTTCAAGGGTCGCAAAGTAGTCCTCGGGGGTCTCGGCACGCCTTATCATTTTAAAGCTTCCGTCCTCACGCAAAAGTACCTCGGAAGATCTCAGCTTTCCGTTATAGTTATATCCCATTGAAAAACCGTGTGCTCCCGTATCGTGTATGGCAATATAATCGCCTATTTCTATTTCGGGAAGCATTCTGTCTATGGCAAATTTGTCATTATTTTCACAGAGTGAACCCGTAACGTCGTATTTTTTATCACAGGGTTCATTTTCCTTTCCCAAAACGGTTATGTGATGATAAGCCCCGTAAATAGCAGGTCTCATAAGGTTAGCCGCACAAGCGTCAACGCCTATATATTCCTTGTAGGTATGCTTTTCGTTTATTACCTTTGTTATAAGGTGTCCGTAGGGTGCAAGCATAAATCTTCCGAGTTCCGTAAATATACTTACATCTCCAAGGCCGTTAGGCACAAGGATTTCATCAAATGCCTTGTGTACACCCTCACCTATGATCTCAATATCGTTAGGTGCTTTATCGGGAGTATAGGGTATTCCCACACCTCCCGAAAGATTTATAAAGCTTAATGATATACCCGTTTCGTTTTTGATTTCTACCGCAAGTTCAAAAAGTATTTTTGCAAGGGTGGGATAGTAGTCGTTACTTACGGTATTGCTGGCAAGAAAAGCGTGCATACCGAACTCCTCCGCACCTAAAGCCTTAAGCTGTTTATAAGCATCTTTAAGCTGTTGTCTTGTCATACCGTATTTGGCATCTCCCGGGTTATCCATAATATCCGTACCCAAGGAGAAAACACCGCCGGGATTAAATCTGCAGGATATTTTTTTAGGTATACCACAGGTATTTTTTAAAACTTCTATATGTGTTATATCGTCAAGGTTTATTGTTGCCCCGAGCTTATTTGCGAAAGCAAACTCTTCTTTAGGTGTGTCGTTGGAGGAAAACATAATGTAATCTCCGTTAAAGCCACACTTTTGGCTCATCATAAGCTCTGTCTCGGATGAGCAGTCCGTACCGCACCCCTCTTCTTTCAATATATTTAATATTGCGGGTGTGGGAGTCGCCTTAACGGCAAAAAACTCTCTGTAACCCTTATTCCATGAAAAAGCTTTCATAAGCTTTCTTGCATTTTCTCTTATGCCCTTTTCGTCATAAATATGAAAAGGTGTAGGTATCGTTTTAACTATCTCTTCTATTTTTTCTTTTGTTACGAACGGTTTTTTCATTATTTTATTTCCTTTCAAAAATATCTACGCCTCACATTATAATATTTTAAAGCCCCCTTGTCAATAATGCAATATATTAAGGAAACATTTCCCCACAAAAAAATCTTTAAATTTTAATGTTAATATGGTAAAATAGCTATAAAGCAATAAGGGAGGTATTTTATGTATACGAATAACAAACTTTGGATAGCACAGTCCGATAAAAATATATGTATATTGCCGAATATGGCAAACCGACACGGCTTGATAGCAGGTGCAAGCGGAACGGGTAAAACCGTGTCACTTAAGGTTTTGGCAGAGTCTTTTTCCGATGCGGGGGTACCTGTTTTTCTTGCGGATATCAAAGGCGATCTTTCGGGTATGATAACCGAAGGCTCGGAAACGGATATTATAAGAAAAAGAGTAGAAGAGTTTCCTATAGAAAACTGGACTTACAAAAAATTCCCAACAGCATTTTGGGACATATACGCCGAGATGGGTATACCTATAAGAATAACGGTATCCGAAGCGGGACCTCTGCTTTTATCAAGACTTTTAGGCTTGAGTGAGATCCAAGAAGAGGTTCTGAATGTTATATTTAAGATAGCCGACGACAATTCACTTTTATTGACGGATATAAAAGATCTAAAGGCTATGGTGGAGTATTGCAGCGAAAAGAAAGCGGAGTTTTCGCCTAAATACGGCAATATGTCACCTCAAAGTTTAGGCAGTATACAAAGAGCATTAGTCAGCCTTGAAGCTCAGGGCGGTGAAAATTTCTTCGGTGAACCTTCCGTAGATTTTAACGATTGGCTCAGAAAAACAGAGGATGGCAGAGGTTATATAAATGTGCTTTACGCAGTAAAACTTATACACAATCCCCTTTTGTATACTACATTTATGCTTTGGCTTATGAGTACCATGTTTGAGGATCTGCCCGAGGTGGGAGATTTGGAAAAGCCCAAAATGGTATTCTTCTTTGACGAGGCTCATTTGCTTTTTTCCGACATATCAAAAAGCCTTAAAAGTAAAATAGTACAGGTCGTTAAACTTATAAGATCCAAGGGTATAGGTATTTATTTTATATCCCAATCCCCCTCGGATATCCCCGATGAAATACTTGCGCAACTCGGAAACAGGATACAGCATAGTCTCAGAGCCTACACACCTGCAGAGCAAAAAGCCGTTAAAGCCGCTGCCTCTGCCTTTAGAGTAAACCCCGATTTTGATACGGAAGATGCCATAACCAATTTGGCAACGGGAGAGGCTCTTGTTTCCTTCCTTGACGCAGACGGCTCTCCTTCCGTAGTTGAAAAAGCTTGTATACTCCCTCCTCAAAGTCTTATAGGCAGTGCGGAAGAGGTCATGGTACACGCCACCGTACTCTCGGATCCCTTCAACAAAAAATATATGGATGCCATAGACGACATTTCTGCCTACGAAATTTTGACCGAAAGAAAAGAAGCTGATATGCAGGCTTTGGAGGCTGAAAAGAAGGCTTTGGAAAAGGCTAAAGAAGAGGCTCTTTTAGCTAAGGAAAAAGAAAAAGAAGAGGCAAAACTGGCTAAAGAAAAAGAAAAACAGGAAAAAGAGCAAAAGAAAAAAGAAGAACAAAAGAAAAAAACCATATTCGGCTTTTTCAAATCATCTGCAAGAACCGCCTCCAATATGGTAACAAGAGAAGTGGTAAGAAATATTTTAAAGTGCTTTAAGAAATAAAAAATGAGGGTGTGATTCGTCACGCCCTCACTTTTTTATAACCAAAATTGTATTGCATAAGCAACTCTGTAATATAAGTTGGGGTTGGCATATTCATGAGAATAGTCCATAGATACCAACATAGATGCCACGGAAAAAAGTACCGTTACTATGATCAATACTATTACCGTAAAATTCACGGTTTTTGAAAACTTTCCGCCCTGAAATCTTTCCGTTATCTCAAATATGGATATTACAGCGGGAATAAGGATCAAAAGAGAGAAATCGGCAAAATATCTGTAGAGTATACCTGCCATTTGAGTATCGGCACAAGCCACAACAAGGGCTAAGAAGCAACTCAGTAGCGAAAAGACATACAACCCCTTTTCTTTAAGTGTTTTTTTATTTACTTTTAAAATAAACACAGCCCATGTAATAGGGAAACAAGTAAACAATCCTCCTAAAATGGGTTCCGAAATGGTGGTTCCCATATATAGGTTTGAAAGATCCGTAGGCATTATGTACGGAAACTTCGGATATGTATAGGGCAGTTGGAAAAAGTAAGCAAATATGCCAAGGGGCAGTCTTCCAAGCTCAAAGCCTCTTGTAGTCATATCGTTTGTTGTAAGATTGTAATTTGCCCCAAAATCAAAGGGTGAACCGAATCTTGCACTGTTGTAGTACATAAGCCCGCCTGCTACTATAACATAGGGAAGTACAAATAAAACACTTCCGAGTACATTTTTGCGTGAAAACAACTTTCTTTCCTTAAACACCGCACTCCAAAAAAGAGGCAAGGCAAGGAAGGAGGCAGCCAACTGTTGAGGTCTGCAAGCCGCCACAAGAGCCATACACAAAGAACCCAAGGCAAGACAAATATTTATACCCTTCTCATCTTCCTTAATTTTTTCGGATGCCATAAACCAAAAGTAAAGTCCCGCTACCGTAAGCATCACTGCCATAGATATAGGCATAGCATATATATCGGGTTTTCTGAGCAAGGTATACATACCGCTTGAAAGTACAAGAGCCTCATACACTGCCATAAAAATAACATAAGGTATATCCTTAAACTTGCGTTTTACCACCTCTGTCATAAGCAAAAGCAAGAAAAAGGCAGTTATACCGCAATTAAGCGTTACTCCGAAAATGGTGCAAAACTCCATACCCGTAAGGACATAACAAGGCAGGTAATAAACAAGTACAGGCAATACTCCGAAATACACATAGTACTTTCCCTTGTAGTATGCGTGATCCCATTTGGCATAGGTATTGTTTTCACTCATTATCTTGTTTCTCAGATGTGTGTCATAGGGGTTTTCCATATCCACAAGTGCCTGAGGAGGTTCAAAATCAAGATACAGCTGTCCTTTCGTAAAGCTTCTTGCAAGTTCAAAATACTCTTTGTGCTGAGAAATATTGGGATTTATCCACTTGGGATTGGTGTATGTAAAAACAAACATAAACACAACATTTGCCAACACTACAACAAGGGCAAATATCATTTGCTTAAGAGTTAACTTGCCTTCCTTTATCCTCTTTTTGTAAAGAGGGGAATTAGGTCTTAAAGAATATAAAAAGCATAGAAATCCGAATACCAACAATACTCTTATAAAGTTAAAACCAAAGGGTGCTTGCTTGTTTATAACTATGGAGTTAAGCTGTATTATTTGGTTATTGGAATTTAAAAAATCTATTTTTATTTTTTCCGTTTGTCCTGCCGTATGTAGTTTTATATATTTTGTTTGTTCGGCTTGCTCAACTATTGGCACAACGGGAAGCCTTAGATATTCCGCATTTGATTTATCGGTAATACTTATTTGTACTTCAAGCTTTTGAAAATCTCTTACCGTTCCCGTTATATTTTTTAGCTTTTCGTCATCACAGCGTATATCTTTGATATTTAAATAAATATTGTCGATATCGGTATTTATATCTTTAAATTCTATATACCTGTCTTTGTTATCAACTATCTTTATTCTGTTTTCGGAAACGGTCCACACACCTTCGCCCGTTTCAAAATCGGTGAGTTCCCTACTTTTATATCTCATACCGTCAAAATATCGCCAATTAAAAGCAAATATTTCAAGAATTAGGGTTATTAAAAGTATTATAAATAAAGGTATGTTTTTTTTGTTTAAAATTTTTGAGATCATAGTTTTTGTCATCTAAAAAATAATATCGTCCAAAGCCCTTATCTGTTCCGTAAGAGTTTCATCATCCCATGCCTTTATGCTGTCGGTGTTAAGACTGCGAATGTAGGCTGTGACCTTGGCGTTTACACTCATAAGAGCTATACGCAGTGTTTTTTCCGCATCGGCTGAGTTTACAACGCTTCCGCCTCCGCCTGTGACCACTATAACAGCCTTCTTTTCCTTTGGTTTTTTATTTGTACCGTAAAAAAATTGGAATCTGGAAAGAAGAGAGAGCATACTACCCGTAGGCTGATTGTAGTACAGGGGGGTTGCAACAACAATGGCATCATACGTGTCAATATTTGCAAGAATTTGCGTAAACTCATCTTCTATAGAGCAACTTTCACCCTCAAAGCATTTTTTACAATCCCTGCAAGGGTCTTTAATATCATAGGCATAACAGGTATCACTTTCAAAAGCATAAACTTCTTTGATTTTTTCCGCTATAAAAGAAGTATTGCCCTTTTTATGGGGTGACCCGTTTAATATAAGTACTTTCATTTTTTACTGTTTTTTCCTAAAACCCATACTTTTACTTCCGAGGGAGCGTTAATATCAAGCACGGAGCATACATTATCGGCAAAAACATACACGTTGTTTTTCGTAGATACGGTTTGTGTTATAGCCTCATCATACATAGACAAATCGGGATATTCTCCTATTTTTTTAAAGCCCTCCGTCATATTTATTTCGTATACATACCCACCTTCATAATGTGGTGTGGTATTAAGTTTTAAAGGAAGTACGAATATATTTTTGTCTCTGTCAAAAGAAAACATATTTGTATTTTCAAAAAGCGGTGTATGAGCATTATTTATGACCTGTGTAAATTCTTTTTTGATATCTTTTTTATTTGCAAGGTTATATATGCTCATTTCCAGATCTGTATTTTTTTCGTCTAAAACAAGTATTCTGTTAGCATCATAAGGATATATCAAAATATTTGCGGAATTAAAATTATATCCTCCGCAACCTTGGGGCATAAGGGGATTTGTAAGGTCTACCATGTGCACCGTTCCCTTATGGTCCTTAGGTATAAGGTATGCCATATTTTCCGTAAAAACAGCGGATTTCGTATCTGTGCCCGAGGCTATTCTCGTAGCCTTTCCCGATATTTCCAAATTGTTGTTAAGAACATAAATACTGTTTACATTCTTTTCACCCTCTTTGTAGTCGGTAATTATCCTGAAATATCCCTTATCTTCATCCATAGCTGTTTTATAGGGTATGTAACCTCTTACAAAGCCTCTGCTAAGCTTTATATCAGAATCGGGATTAAGTGTAAGCTTATATATATGAGTGTGCTCATTTTTATTATTGTCATCTATGGCACAGTTTATATGCTTTGACACGAAAAATTCCGAACCCGAAAGATATTTATACTCTCCCGCACCGAAAAAAGCTTTTTCCTTTACGGATATAGCTTCGTTGTTTATGGAAACTGCCATGGTATAGGTTATATCAGCGGAATACAACTCGGGGAAATACTCCATATTTACAAGAAGACTCTCTTTTTTCTTGTTATACTCAGCACTGTCCATATAGGCAGGCGCACGGAAGCTGCCCTGCTGACTGTAATGCTCAGCCTTTTCGTTTGAAAGCAGATAAACATAGTTGCCCTCAAAGGAAGAATCGTAGTATCCTCCCGATATTCTTGTACTTCTTACAAGATAAGGGTCCTTTGTAATATCGAAAATATACAAAACAGTCTGCTTTGTATCAAAAGACAAAGGTTCGGAGAGAAATCTGCCCGAAAATTCATAGGTGGTCTGTTCGGTCGTTTCCTCGGTAGTTTGCAAAAGGGAAGTATTTTCAATATCACTTTCCAAACTTTGGGTCTCCGTTGCAGCTTCCGCAAAAGTCGTAGATTCCGTAGTAGGATTTAGAATATCCTTATTTTTCTTACCGTACTCTATACAACTGTCTGCCGTTATTTCGCCTACAAGTGCAAGACGTTCTCCCAAATTGTACATAGCCTTCGGAACAAAACCTTTCTCAAGTTCAAGGCTTGTATCTTCCTCACCAAAGGTATAAAGCATAGATGAGGCTGCATAGTACAACTTATCGTTACAAACAAGGGCAACTTTTTTATCTGACGAAAGACTGTTGGTGTCTTTGTTTTCATTTCCGTTGTTCTCGGATATGAGCTGTATAAGTTTTTCTTCGTTTGCGACCTTTGGAAGTCCCGTAATATCTTTTCTTAGGTCTTCAATAAAAGCACTGTCTTCCTGCCTTGAAAACAAATTATTCTTGTCTGCCATTATTACAAGGCCGTCGTAATAATACGTATATTTCCCAAAACCCTCTGCAAAAACAGATAAGGGAACATAGGTAGTGGCACTTGCTTTGTATATGGTATAGTTAGAATTGATATTTTTTTCCTTATTGCTTTCGGATATGTGGGCAGAGCCGTCGCTTCCAAGCTCAAGTGCCTTATTGTCCATTCTGATGTAAAGCTTGTTGTCATTTTCGTAGCTTACCATGGCTCCGTAGGCTGTTTCAAAAAACTTTGCGGGAACATACATAGCCTCGCCCTTTAACTGAGGTACAAGAGATACATCTTCACTGTCTATAAGTACCTGTCTTTCATTTACAAGCAATATAGGGCTTTCCTTACAAAGTACGACAGCATTGTCAAGCCTATCCTCGGTAACTATACGAGGATTGTTGTTCTGTTTTTCTTTTAAACTGTTTTCTTTTCTTATCTGGAAGAAAAGTACCACGCAAAGTATTAAAAAATATATTATAGCAAAATTAAGCAATACTTTGTTATTCATAATTACCTCTATTACTTAGTATATATAACTTGTCGGATCGGTATGGGCACCGTTTATCCTTACCTCAAAATGCAGATGTACACCCGTGGAATATCCCGTTGTGCCTGCACCTGCTATGACCTGACCTCTTTCCACTATTTCACCTACATGGCACCTTAACTCATTGGTATGACCGTATAAGGTACTGTAGCCGTTACCATGGTCGATAATAATGCACTTTCCGTAGCCTCCGCGCCATCCCGCATATATTACGGTACCCGCTTCGGCGGCTATAATATCGGTGTTAAGCGTTGCCTTTAGATCAAGTCCCGTGTGAAACTCTCCTCCCCTACCTATAGGGCTTATTCTGTAACCGTAGCCACCGTTTGGAGGATAGCCTTCATAGGCGGGTACGGGATATTGGAATGTTTTACCGTCGGGGTTATAGACACGGTTTGAACTGTAAGTATCTACCCCCGCTCCCACGGTATTTTCGGTGTTTCTTATAATTTCCTGTACAATTTCATCTTGAGCTTCCAATTCCTTTATTTTCTCGTTATAGGAGTTGATATCGGAATTGATAGCTGCTACTACTTTGTTTTTTTCATCTATTTTCTTGTTAAGCTCATCTTTTTGCCCGTTAAACTCCTTGCTTAACTCTTCGAGAGCCTTTTTATCTTCTTCTATGTCCTTGCCCTTTTCCTTTATAAGAGCCTCTCTTTCTTTTCTTTCCGTAAGCATTTTTTTGTCATGCTGAGATACATAACTTGCATACTCACTTTTTTTCAAGAGATCGGAGAAGTTATCCGCATCAAGCATAGATTCGATATAGGCTATATCTCCTTGTTCATATATAACTCTGAGCCTTTTCTTAAAAGTTTCGTCTTTCTCTTCCTTTTCTGCCTTTGCCTTTTCAAGCTCGACATTGTTTTCCGAAAGTTCATCTTCCTTTTTTGATATTTGCTCTTGGGTTTTGTTGATGTTTTCCTGTATCTCATCCGTCTGTGCATCAAGAGTATCTATATCGGTTTTTATACTTTCTATCTCTTTGTTTTTACCGTCTATATCTTCCCTTATGCTTTGTATTTGGCTGTTATATTCTCCGCTTTTTTCCCTTAGCTGAGAAAGGTCTTCAGCCCTTAAATAGGAAAAACAAAAACAGGTCAACAACATACATATCAAAAAAATTTTTATAATATCTTTCATATATTATGCCTTTAAGTACTTTCTTACGGAACTTGCCGAGCCCACAATGCCTATTGCGATGGCAAATACAACGGAAAAAGGTATTATCCTTCCCATAAGTACACTTGTGGGTATAAGTTTTATCAAAGAAGCCACCGTTGTGGTATCGTACAAGGCAAATATTTTACCGTATGCCAATGTACATACCAAGCAAGGAACTATACTTCCCAATATGCCTATTATGACACCCTCTATTATGAAAGGTGTCCTGACAAACATATTCGTTGCTCCTATGTACTTCATTATAAATATTTCTTCCTTCCTTACCATAACGGTAAGTTTTACCGTATTTACAATTATAAATACGGATATAAGGGTGAGTATAAGTATCAAAACAACAGAAACCATATTTACAACAGTATTAAGGTTTACAAGGGTATTTGTAAGTTTTTTGGCTGATTGTATATACTCTATACCTCTGTAACTGTAGCCCTCCTCCCCTATCTTGGGTAGGTCGTTTGTTGTGGTCTCCGTTCTTGCTTCCTTCATTATTGCAGGAACTTCGGCTTTTTTTACCGTAGTGGTTTGAACGGTGGTAGCTTCCGTGGTAGACTCGGGAGCTTTTACGGCTTGACCCGAAAGGGAGTTATCTTTTATTCTGTAGCCCCTCCTACTTAAAGTAGTGGTCTGTGTGGTAGTCTCCGTAGTAGTTTGTGTGGTGGTCTCCGTAGTGGTTTCGGTAGTGGTTTGTGTGGTAGTCTCCGTAGTGGTGGGAATAACTTTTTGTGTGGTGGTAACATATACTTCAAACTCATCTCTAAGCTTTTCCACACTCTTTATGACCTCAGCCCTGTAGGATATATTTTCTACCGTGACCTTTATACTTCTCGGAAAGGGATTGTCGTTTTCAAGACCCTCAAGTGTACCCTTATCCCACATTTTTTCGGCTTCTTTTAAGTTATCCTCCGCACTTACATATACCACATCCGTTACATGAGGTATATTTTTGATTTTTTTAATAAGTCCCTCCACCTGTGTCTCTGAAGGATCGTCACCTAAGAATATTTCTATTCCCACATTATCTTCTATTTGTTTTAAGGCAACTCCTATATTGGAGGTGATACACATAAATATTATAACAACAAAAAGACAGGCACTTACTACGGTAACAGAAGCAAAACTCATAAATTTATTTTTTAATATTCCGCCGAAGGCTTCTTTAAAAAAATATTTTATTGTTTCGGAATTCATTCAAAGTAGCCTCCACTGCTGTTATCGCTTATAAATTTGCCTTTTTTGACCGTGATCACTCTCTTTTTCATACTGTCCACAAGCTCCCTTGCGTGGGTGGATACCACCACCGTTGTTCCGGATTTATTTATATCCTCAAGTAAGCTCATTATCTCCTCTGCCATTAAGGGGTCTAAGTTTCCCGTAGGCTCATCTGCTATAAGTACAAGGGGATCGTTTACAATGGCTCTTGCAATAGCCACTCTTTGTTTCTCTCCACCCGAAAGCTGTGCGGGGTAGGCATCTTTTTTTCCGTATAAGCCCACTTTTTTAAGGACCTGTGGCACCTTTTTTCTTATAACGGAGCCTTCTGTCTCAGTTACAAGCAAGGCAAAGGCAACATTCTCGTATACGGTCTTGGAGGGCAGAAGTTTAAAATCCTGAAAAACCACTCCCAATTTTCTTCTTAAAAAAGGTATTTTGTTCTTTTTTATCTGTGTTATATCCGTACCGTCTATAAATATACTGCCTTTATCCGCTTCTATCTCCTTAAGCAAAAGCCTTATAAAGGAAGACTTGCCCGCACCCGAGGCACCTATTATAAATACAAAATCTCCCTTTTTGATCTCCACGCTTGCATCGTCAAGACCTATGGCATCATTTTCGTATATTTTTGTTACATTTTCAAGCTTTATCAACTTTACACCTTTATCCGTCAAACCCTTTTGACCGGTGTAGCGATCTGTTGTAATGGCGGAACGACACGCGGGTCGTTCCCTACAGATGGTACCGTAGGGTTTTGTTAAATCTACAATAAATTAGGGAAACAACATCTTCAGAGGTCCCCTTTATAATCAATATAGGCGGAAACTGTTGTTCCGCCTACATCCATCAGCTAAACTTCCAAGGAAACACTGAATAATTTAGATTTCGTCCCGATGGCTAAAATTTCTCAACTCGTCTCATTATTTTCGCTTACAGCGAAAACCGCCTGACGGCGTCCGATATCTTTCGGTAACTGTCAAGTGCTCTTGACATAGCAAGTTTGTAAGCTTGCTCGCAAACTTACAAATCTCGAAGGGACGGACTTTTGCTACACAAAATCCGCAATGCTATGCCTGCGAGCCCTTTCCCGGATTTGTGAAATTTTATCTCATCGGTACTTCAACCACATTCATCAGTGTCTCCTTAATAAATATAGTTCTCTCTGTATTTCATGTACTTACTTACCATAAGCATGATCTTAAATATTATGGCATCATCAAAGTTTCTCAAATCAAGACCTGTCATCTTCATAAGCTTATCCAAGCGGTATACAAGGGTATTTCTGTGGATATAAAGCTGACGGGAGGTTTCCGAAACATTGAGGTTGTTTTCGAAAAACTTATTTACGGTAGTAAGAGTTTCTTCATCAAACTGACTTACGGAAACGTTGTGAAGCACTTCATTTATAAACATCTTGCAAAGAGGTGCAGGCAACTGATATATAAGTCTGCCTATACCAAGTTGGTCGTAGTTTACAATAGACTTATTCTCTTCAAATATCTTTCCTACCTCAAGAGCCATTTTTGCCTCTTTGTAAGAAGATGAAACATTCTTAAGGTCGTCTACGGGAGTACCTATGGCAACACAAACACTTACCATTGCCTCAGAGGCAAGAGTGTCGTATATCTTTTTGGCTACAGCCTCTATTTCCTCTCTTCCGTCCTTTTCCTTAAGTTCCTTTACAAGTATGATGCTCTTTTCATCTACAGCCGTAACAAAATCCTTTTGCTTCGTAGGGAAAATACTCCTTACCACCTCAACAACGCTAAGCTCTTTGTCTATGTCCGTTTCTATGAGATAGACTATTCTTCTTGCGTTATTCTCAATGTGCAGCTTCTTTGCCCTTGAATATATATCTACAAGAAGGAGATTGTCCAAAAGCAGATTTTTGATGAAGTTGTCTCCGTCATATCTTTCTCTGTATGCCACAAGAAGATTTTGAATGTGGAAAGCTGTTATTTTACCTATACGGTAAGCCTCTTCATCCTCACCGTTTATCATAACGATATACTCCGCTCTGCCGTTTTCAAAAACTTTAAAATACTGATATCCCTGAACAAGCTGATTTTCAGCAGGTGATGATATAAATATTTCCGTATTTTCTATAACGGTATTTACCTTATCGGGCTCTGTCGTAGCAACTATTTTTCCTTCTCTTTCGGCTATGCTCAAATCATGTCTTATTATGTTTTTAAGCCCGTCTAAAGTACTTTGTAATATTTGGTTAGATATCATTACCCCAAAACCTCCTTTTTATTCTCACAATTATATATATTTTACAACAAAATCGCAAAAATTTAAAGAGTTTTTTTGTAATTTTTTTAAATTTTAAAAGGGCTGTGAAAAAACAGCCCCTTTGCATCATATTCCGAGTATATCCTTTAACGAAAATTTCTTTTCGGTCTCACCTATTCTGTATTCAAGGTACTTTCCCGCACCCTCGGCAACGCACCTTATGGGATCGTCTGCCACAAGGCACTTTATACCCGTTTGTTTTTCTATAATGGCATCCATACCCTCTATCTGAGAGCCTCCCCCCGTAAGAACTATGCCTCTGTCAAGTATATCGCTGGAGAGTTCGGGAGGTGTTCTTTCAAGAACACTTATCACCGCATTTACAATAGACTCTGCAGGGGTCTTCATTGCCTCATACATCTCCGTAGACTTTACCTTCACCTTTGTAGGCATTTGAGTTTGCATATTTCTACCGCTTACCTCAAACTCACTTTCGGGAGTATCTTTTGAAACGGTACCTATTATCATTTTAAGATTTTCGGCAGTGGAGTAGCCTATGGCGATATTATGGGTGTTCATCATATATCGCATTATAGCATCGTCAAACTTATCTCCCGCATCTTTTATGGATGTACTTACCACTATACCACCTAAGGAAATAACAGCTATATCCGTAGTACCTCCGCCTATATCCACCACCATACTTCCACAAGGCTTTGTAATATCAAGACCCGCTCCTATGGCGGCTGCAATAGGCTCTTCTATAATATAGACCTTTCCCGCACCCGCACTTCTTGTAGCCTGCTCTACAGCACGCCTTTCCACATCTGTGACCTTGCTGGGAACACATACGGCAACTCTGGGTTTCCTGAACCAATCAGTCCCCACAGCCTTGTCTATAAAATACTTTATCATTTTTTCCGTTACCTCAAAGTTTGAGATCACGCCCTCTCTCAAAGGTCTTATAGCCACGATATTGTTAGGTGTTTTACCTATCATTTTTCGTGCCTCTTCACCTATGGCAACAATGGTCTTTGTATTTTCATCTACAGTGACCACCGAGGGTTCCTGTGCAAGTATACCCTTGTTTTTACAGTACACAAGTACACTTGCCGTCCCCAGATCTATGGCAACGTCATTGCTTAAAAGCATATCTTACCTCTCCTTTTCCCCTTTTTGAACATTAAGGGGGATAATCTTAAGAGCTTCGACCCTGTTATATCCCGTTTCTATAATTATAAAAACAGCCTCTTCATCTTTTATCTTTTCTCCTACCCTGGGATATCTGCCAAGCTTACCTATAATATAGCCTCCTATAGAGTCCATATCCTCATACTCAAAATGAGTATTTAAAAGCTCATTTACATCGTCAAGTCTGGCAGAACCTTTTGCTATGTAGGAATTGCCCGAGGTAGGGATGATATCATCGGTATCCTCTCTTACCTCATCTATAATATCTCCCACTATCTCCTCTATAAGGTCTTGGAGGGTAACTATTCCCGCTGTACCGCCATACTCATCCAAGACTATTGCCATTGTTACCTTTTCTTTTTTCATTGAGCTGAAAAGAGAGGAAAGAGGCTTTGATTCATAGGTGAAATAGGGTTCTTTCATGTAGTCTTCTATTTTAAAATCATCGTTGTTTGAAAGGAGCATAATATCCTTAAAAGATATCACGCCCACAATGTGGTCATTAGTCTCACTGTATACCGGAAGCCTTGTAAACTTGTATTTTTTAAATACGGAGACAACATCCTCAAGGGTAGAGGTCACAGGCACAGATACCATATCTATCCTGGGCACCATTACTTCTTTTGCATCGGAATCGCCGAAGTCCACCACATTTGTGATCATCTTCTTTTCTTCGCTTTCAAGTATACCCTCTTCGTGTCCCACATCCACTATAGTTCTGAATTCGCTTTCCGTAAGCCCGGTATTTTGCTTCTTATTCTTTGTTATAAGGCTTAGTATCGCTCCCGTAATAATGTTAAGTACGAATATTATGGGAGTAAATATTATCATACAAAAATATATGGGCTTTACAACAAACAAGCTTAATTTAACATTGTTTTCTTTGGCAAAGGTCTTAGGTGTTATCTCGCCGAAAACAAGTATTATAAATGTAAGCACACCCGTAGCTATACCCGCTCCGGAAGAGCCGAAATGCCTTGTGGCATAAAGTGTGGCTATGGAAGATGCCCCTATATTTACAAGATTGTTACCTATAAGTATGGCAGATATAAGCTTCGAAGGGTCTTGCAACACCTTTTCCGTGAGACGGGCATTTTTCATACCTTCGTTTATCATGGTACGAAGCTTTATATTGTCAAGGGAAGTAAGGGCAGTTTCCGCACCCGAAAAAAAGCCCGAAAGTATAATACAAACAAAAAGAATAATCAGCTGCGAACTGTCAGAGTCCACTCATATCACACTCCTATGGGGGAGCTCTAAAAACTGCTATTGAAGTAAAATTGAGATAGCTTGTTCGAGGACCGGGAAATGGCTCGAAGCCAATGCAGAGCATTGGTGAGAGACATTGACGACATACTCGGGCAAGATAGCTGATTTTACGATTTATGAGTTTTTAGAGGTGCCCCTATTTCAAACTTTCAACGATATTATCTGCAAGGGTGTCAAGACCACTTAAATTTTCTTCTTTGAGAGAAGATCTTAAAGTAAGGGTGCCTTCTGTTATGCTGCAATTTTTAAGACTTTCTATTCTTTCGGTTATTTTCTTTGCAGCCATAGGACCCCATGAACCGTTTTCTATAATGGAGAATACTCTACCCGCAAGATTGTGTTCCGCAATATCCGTAAGGTAGTTTTCAACTTTCGAGAATATTTCGTTGTTGTAAGTAATACTTGCTATTACTATATTCGATGCCCTGAAGGACTCTGCCACAAGGTAGGATACATCCGTTCTTGAACTGTCGTACAATTTTATATTCTTTACGCCTCTTTCCGAAAGCTTAAAGGCAAGTATCTCCGCTGCCTCCTCCGTATGTCCGTATATGGAGCCGTATATTATGACAACAGCCTTTTCTTCGGGAGTATAGCTTGACCAGAGACTGTATTTATTTACAAACTCAGCTATATCCTTTCTCCATACGGGGCCGTGCAGAGGGCATATAAGCTCTATATCAAGTCCCCCTGCCTTTTTAAGAAGGTTTGTAACTTGGGGACCGTATTTACCCACTATATTTGCATAGTATCTTCTTGCTTCGGAAAAATCGAAACAGCTTTCATCTGCAAATATATTGCCTTCAAGAGCACCAAAGGTACCAAAGGCATCTGCGGAAAAGAGTGTTTTTTGATTTTCAAGGTATGTTACCATGACCTCGGGCCAATGTACAAGGGGTGCGGTATAGAACTTAAAAGTATTTTCACCCGTTACAAGAGAGTCGCCTTCTTTTTTGGCTTCAAATCTATCGGTAACATCCAAGTCAAAAAATTGCCCTATCATCTGCAAAGTTTTGGCAGTGCCATGTATTTTTGCCTGAGGATACTTTAAAGCCACAGCTTTCAGACCCGCACAGTGGTCGGGCTCCATGTGGTTTACGATAATATGAGACAAAGTTTCTCCGTTAAGAGCATCTTCTATATTTTCAAGAAATTTTTCGGTCACTGTGGCATCTACCGCATCCAAAAGCACATTTTCTTTATCCTTTACAATATATGAATTATATGAGACCCCCGATGTTAAAGGATAAACATTCTCAAAAAGGTCTATTTTTCTGTCATTGCAACCGACCCAATATATATTTTCCTTTATGTTTACAGTATTTTTCATACTTATCTCCTCTTTCCTCTGTATTCGGATTCATGGTTGTAGAGGGTAATATCATCTCCCACTACCGCCGTACCCACACCGTAGACCGTAAAAAGCTCTAACAGTAAGCCGTGTTTTATACCACCGAAAACGATATGTGCTCTTTTTACACCGTTTTCCACCGCATCTATGGCAGAGCGCAGTTTTAAGGACATTTGTTCGTTTACGTTATTCAACAGATACTTTGCCTCCGTAACGGGAAGCATGGCATTAAGGCTTGTATCTATACCTTCCTCCGTAGAAAGCAGTACCACCTTTTCTGCCTTTAAAGCCTTAGCTACCTCCGTAGCCACATCATCTGCCGTTATGTTATATGCCTTGTAGTCTTTGCTTACACCTATGGAAGCTATTACGGGGGTGAAACCTCTTTCTATCATTTCGCTTACAAGCTCGGTGTTTATACTTACCACCTCGCCAAAAAAGCCCAGATCCGTTCCCTCCAAAGTTTTGGCTCTTGCAATAATGGTATCACTGTCTTTACCGCAGATACCCACAGCCTTTGTCTGTCTCTTACTCAGTTCCTGAACAATATCCTTGTTTATCTTTCCCAATACCATTTCAACTATTTCCATGGTCTGTTCATCCGTAACTCTTTTACCGTCCACAAACTCTATTTCCTTGCCGATATTTTTAAGCCATCTGTTTATCTCATCGCTTCCGCTGTGTACTATAACAGGCTTTGCACCTATGAGCTTTAACAGTACGATATCGTCAAGAACACTGTCCACCAAATCTTTATCTTTGAGAACACTTCTTCCCAGTTTAACAACAACTATCTTGTCATGAAAATCTCTTATATAGGGAAGAGCCTCCGTTAAAACGGCGGCTTTTTCCACAACTTTTTCTATATCCTTTTTCAATTTAGATCACCCTAAGGGAGTAAATATCCCTTTTCTACACATTCATCAAGCAAATTTTCAAGGAAGCTTTCTATTTCATTCGAAACGCTCCTTGCCACCGTCTTCCATTTTGAAAACACCTGTTCCTTTGTAACCTTGTTTACAAGCCACTTTTCACCTCGCGAATAGTAGTTGAGCATTATAGGTTGCAATCTGTCAAGTGTGTTGGCAAAATTAGCTGTAGGTGTGGTGTTTTCTTCAAACTCCGTCCACAGACCTTTAAGAAATACTTCTTGGCTTTCGGGAAGCATGGAATATATTTTATCCGCCGCCTCAGACTCTCTTTTCTTTTTGGTTTTATACCCTTCCTCATCGTATAGGTAGGTATCTCCCGCATATATCTCCACGATATCATGCACAAGCATCATTTGTATACACCTGAGCATATTGCAACCCTCGGGTGCATAGTCAGAAAGAACGGTAGCATACATACACAAATGCCAACTGTGTTCGGCATCATTTTCTCTTCTTTGGTCTGTTGTAAGAAGGGACTGTCTGAATATGTTCTTAAGTTTATCTATTTCCGCAAGAAATTCCATTTGCTTCTTTAAATCGGAACTCTCACCCATTTTTCACATTCCTTTCAAAACATCCTCAGCCTGTTTTGCTATGTTCTCTCCCGTAAAACCGTAGTAATCGAAAAGTTTTGCAAAGGGTGCGCTTTTACCGAACTCTTTCATATTGAGAAGTTTACCCTTTATACCCGCAAATCTGTACCATGAAAGGTCCGAGGATGCCTCTACCACAACTCTTGCCTCTACGTTGGAAGGTATCACATTTTCTCTGTAATCTTTAGGTTGTTCTTCAAAAAGTTCCACACAAGGCATACTTACGACCCTTGCCTTTATACCTTTTTTCTCTAATATATCATAGGCTTCTAAAGAAGGTGCTACCTCGCTTCCCGAAGCTATGATTATAACATCGGGCTTTTCGGACTCGTCTCCTTTTACGATATAGCCACCCTTTAAAGCAAGCTTACCGTTGAAACCTAAGTTTGATGTTTTCTGTCTTGTATAAAGCATTGCGGTAGGTGTCGTTCTGCTTGAGACCGCACAATACCAAGCCGCTGCCGTCTCATTTATGTCTGCGGGTCTGAACACTCTGAAATTCGGCATACTTCTGAGGACCGCCACCTGTTCAATGGGTTGATGCGTGGGCCCGTCCTCACCTACACCTATACTGTCGTGAGAGAATATACAGATATTGGGAAGAGAGGATATGGATGCCACTCTTAATACAGGCTTAAGATAATCGCTGAATACAAAGAAGGTAGCAACATAAGCCTTTACTCCTCCGTGAAGTATCATACCGTTTGCTATTGCCGCCATAGCTATCTCTCTTACACCGAAATGTATATTTGAACCCAATCTGTCTTCCTTTGAAAAGAAAGAAGAGTTCTTCATTACCGACTTGTTTGAAGGAGACAGATCCGCAGAACCTCCGAAAAGGTTAGGTACTTTTTCGGATATTTTATTAAGTATTTTTTCCGATGCCTGTCTTGTTGCCATTTCTTCATTGCTGAACCAAAAAGACTCATCCTCATCAAATACACTCATAAAGTCATTTTCTATCCAGCTTACAAACTCCTTGGCATCTTCGGGGAATTTCTCTGCATATTCGCTGTAAAGCTCATCCCATTTTTTAGCTTCGGATACAAGTTTTTCAACCTTTTGTCTGCAGTTGTCATACACCTGTTCGGGAACCGTAAAGGGCTCGTAATCCCAGCCGAGGTTTTTCTTTGTTGCCTCAAGTTCCTCTTCGCCCAAGGGTGCACCGTGAGAATCCGCAGTACCTGCTTTATTGGGGGAACCGTAGCCTATAAGAGTCTTTATTTCTATAAGAGAGGGCTTCTGTGTCTCTTTCTTAGCCTCTTCAATAGCTTTTCCTATAGCCTCAAGGTCGCAACCGTCTTCCACAAGCTGTGTATGCCAACCGAGGGCATTAAATCTGTCTCTTACGCTTTCGGTAAATACCGTATCTATATTACCTTCTATGGATATATTGTTTGAATCGTAAAGAACTATGAGTTTTCCCAAACCCAAAGTTCCCGCAAGGGAGGCAGCTTCGTAGGATATACCTTCCATCATACAGCCGTCTCCGCAAAGAGCATAAGAATAGTGGTCTACAATGTTGTAACCCTCTTTGTTGAATTTTGCCGCCATGTGAGCCTCTGCCATAGCCATACCCACCGCATTTGCAAAACCTTGACCGAGAGGCCCCGTGCTGGCATCCACTCCGGGAGTTTTACCGTATTCGGGGTGTCCGGGAGTTATGGAATCAAATTGTCTGAATTGTTTAATATCCTCCAAAGATACCTTATAACCAAACAAATGAAGCAGTGAATACAAGAGCATAGAACCGTGTCCCGCAGAGAGTACAAACCTGTCTCTGTTTATCCACTCGGGATCCAAAGGATTATGCTTCATGTGTCTTGCCCACAATTCATAGGCCATAGGTGCCGCACCCATAGTAATACCGGGGTGTCCCGACTTAGCTTTTTGAATTGCCTCGGCACTCAAGATCCTTATACAATTAACCGTTAAATTATCCGCATTCATTATTTTACCTCCAAAGGATATGCATTCCTTCTAAGTATACAACATTACAAGAGTAAAAACAACATAAAATTTTCTTGCTTTTTTAAAAATTTTGAGCCTGTTTCTACTATTTTTGGACAAGTTTCATAGGGGACCGCCGACTAATTTAGATTTTGTCTCGATGGCTAAAATTTCCCACTCGCCATCGGGTGTTCCCATAGCAAAAAAAGCGCATATCCGTCTTTTAAACAGATACACGCTTTGTTTCATCAGGTTACCGCATTACCCTGCATAAGCCACATAATTACAAGTATAACAACTATTGCCACACCTGCAAGGAAAACGTAAGACCAGTTAAATTCTTTCTTTCTTCTCTTGGGGTTCTTGGAAGAAGAGCTTTTCTTAGCAGTTTCCTGCTTCTTAGGCTGTTCGAAATCGCTTTGCATAGGCTTAAAGTTATCCTGCATAGGCTTATCGTAAGCACTACCTCCGCCGTTTGCTCTTGCCTCTGCTTCTCTTGCCTTTGCGGCAGCAGACGCATCTCTCGTACCTACCGCTCTACTTCTTATATCATCAGCCATAATCTTATCCATCCTTTCTTTTACATCATACTATCCATTGAAGACATATCTATGTACCAACGGTTTTTAACTTTGATAGCTGTCATTTCCATATCGTCGCTGAACTCTTGTCCCATGAAGGAGAGAGTATATTCCACTGTATACTTTTCCGCAGCCTGTATCTTGATATTTATATTTTTATCATCATACTCTTCCTGAATGTCGCTGAGGTCGTCTCCCGTAATTTTCTCATTGTCGCCTACTTTAAGGTTCATACCGTCTTTTGGAAGGTAATCCTTGATTTGAGAAAATTCATCGTCCAATTCCTTCAGAAGCTCTTTTTTAGACCTGCCTTCTTCTTTTTCAAGGGACTTCCAAACTTCATCGGGAATATACTTTGAAAATTTATCAACGTTATACTCTTTAAAGAGAGCGTTTACAGCCCCATCCACGCAAGCCTTGGCACTTGAGGCACCCTTGCCGCCTCCGGAGAATATACCGAAAACAATGGCACAAATAGCACACACTACAGCCACAAATGCAACAATACCTATAAGGGCATATTTCACACCCGCATTGCTATCCTGTGGAGGTGTGGCACCGGGAGGATAATTTTGGTTATTGGGCGCAAAGCCTTGAGGGTTTTGATCGAAACCTTGGTTGTTGGGTGCAAAGCCTTGAGGGTTTGAGTCATAGCCCCGGGGATTTGGCGCAAAACCTTGGGAGTTTTGATCAAAGCCCTGTGAGTTTGGCGCAAAACCTTGAGAGTTTGCATCGACGCCCTGAGAGTTAGGTACAAATGATTGATTTTGAGGGTCAATATTTTGTCCGTAGGCTTGGTTGTTGGGAGCAAAACTTTGGCTGTTTGGTGCAAAGCTTGTATCACCCCCGTTTATATTAGGCGTATCGGAAACAGCGTTTGTTATATCCACGGTTTTTTCCGTATCTCCCAAGTCTTGTACCTGCGAACTTCCCGCTGTTACATTACTTTCCCCACCAACGGGTTGTATCGGCGTAGGATCATCGGGAACGATAGGTTGCGAGGGAACGGCTGCAAGAGGATTAGGCGCTCCACAGTTACCGCAAAACTTAACACTGTCGTCATACTGTTGGCCACATTTACCGCAAAACATAATCTCATCTCCTTTTTTGTTATATGTTAAGCACATTCTAACATAATTAACAAAAATAATCAATAGAAAACCTTTTATTTTTCCAATATTTCCAAAAAAATGTGGCGAACACCGAAAAAAAAACATTCACTATACGATACAAGCTATGAATCGGCATTTATTGATACCGTCACAGTAACTTTTCCCCGATCCGCTTATGAAAGCAAACTTTTCAATATAAGTCTTGTATCATCCCTATCCGTCTTTTCATCATCATTGACATCGGCATTTGCATTATATGTCTCCGATGGGTTTTTTTCCGCTTCTATAGCATCTCTCAGATCTACGGTATCATCTCCGTTTACATCCCCTCTGAGTATATTCTCTTTTCTCCAACCGCTGTCGGGATAGGACTCATTTTGAGGCTTATCCCCCTTTTCTCGGAAGGGTGTTATTTTTACATAGTCTATTTCAAAATAAGTTTTGTCAAAATCGGGGGTACCCGCCCAATATCTTGGAAACCACAAACCAAGCCACAATCTGCCTGCGTTTGTGGGTATATACTCATAGGATGTATATACAAGAGCGTTGTCAAAATAGTACTCTACTCTCGGTTCTTCGCCTTCATCTCCCGTATGCCAATCAAATCTGTAGGTATGAAATTTACCGTCTGCCTGATCTCCGCAATAGGGATATCCCGTTTTATGCTCGTCTTCCCCCTCGCCTACCCAGGTAGTACACAAACAATGAGACAAGCTCGGTTCGTTGTTTTCGTCTCGCCCGGGAAATTCTATATCTATTTCATGATTGGTGACCTTTAACTCATCACCTGTGTAATCCTCCTCATATTCAAATGTCCACATAGCACTGCAACACCCAAACTCGGGAGAGATCTTGGCATATATCTCATAGCTGCCCGAGGCAAAATATTCCTTTGTGGCTATGGCCGCACCGCACCTTTTTCCGTCATCACGATATTGTCCGTTACGATTTATGCCTCTTTTGGCACCTTCATACAAGTTGCCGCAACCCGTTAAAATAAGCTTACCGTCTTGCAAATGCACATTTTCCGCTATTACACCACCGTTATAATCAACGCTTTTACCGTTTTCCACAACAGTCCCGCCCCAATTTTTCTCTGCCGTCAACCATTTGGAATAATCGAGGGAAAGCCCCGAAAAATCATCATAAAAAATTTCTGTCTCATCTTGGGCAAATGTAGCGGTCACAGGCAATATTATAATAAAGAGAAGCAATATTTTTATTATGTTTTTCATTTTTCCTCCAGGGTTTAAATAACCCCTCGTTGAACTAAAGCCAAACGAGGGGTTTGTGTTTGTTCCGAAGAATAAAGTTTAGGGAATAGTCTTACTCGGTTATCCTTACAAATTCTCCTCTGTTGTTGTTTGTAAGTACTTCCTTGCAATCATCGGATACAAAATATACGTATTTATCTCCCAATGCGCCGTTAAGTCTTATCTCGGTGTAATATTTATAATCATTCCTTACTCTTGAGCCTACTATGACATTTGTTTTTTGATTAAGCAAACCCGAATAAGGTACAAGCACATAGCTTGCATAGTCCTTTAAGGTGTCATAGTCAAAATCATCATCAAAAACATAGTTTTTATAAGCGCTATCTCCCTTAAGAAGACCTTCGTAAACACTAAAAGGTATACTTACCTCTCTTTGTGTTCCTCCCGTGCTTATTTGTCCCGCACCCGAATAATATACTACAGCCTTATCACTTATATAATACTCGAAATTATTTATATTGTTTTCAAGTCTTTGCACCGCATCGGAGTAGAATATGTTAGGTGACTTCTTTATTTGCATTTTATAAGCATTATAGGCGATATTTCTCAAAGTTTGCTGAGGTATGGATGTATAGAACTTATCAAGGGGAGTTTCTTTTCCGTTTGATGTATTATACGTCATACAATACACTGTATTTATATTCTTTGTGATATTGTTCTCGTCTATTTTTGTACAGGTAGATAAAATATTGTTTTGGAAATATCCCACCTCTGTTTTACCCGTAAGTGTAAAGGGAGTTTCCGCCTTATAATTTTTTACGGCGGATGAGTTTTGGATATTTGAAACTATTTTATCAAACTTTTGCTCATAGGCTTTATTTATAATAGGTGCTACTACGCCCGAGTTATTTAAATAAGGCATTTCCACCGTTAAAGTTCCTATCACAACACCTGCGGAGTTTTTAAACTCGTGTACCATTTCTTTCATTTCAACGGTATCTTTGGATATTGCTACGGGAAGATCTTTTGTTTCTTCTCCCTCTGCCGTCTGCACTTTAACAGGCTGTGTAGACTTATTTATGACCTTTGTGGTGTAATAGGTGTTTATTTGTACCTGTCTTGTGGCACCGTCCCACTTTACATCACCGCTTAAACTCTCTGCCAAGGCTCTTACGGGAATGTATACAGTATCATCTTTCATGCTTACGCTAACAGGCAGTATTACCGTAGTGTCATTTACCTTTAAAGTTTTGGTACCCACAACTACTTTTACGGTAGAATTGCCTTTTTTGGCAATAGCTGTTTTGGAGTCGCCGTACCACAAAACGTTATAACCGAGGATCTCAAATATATCCCTCATAGGCACCAATGTAGAACCGTTTTCTATGATCACGGGATTTGAAAATGTTACATTTGAGCCGTTTATAGCTACAGAAGGCTCTGCGCCGTATACACTTAAGGACAACATAAGTGCAGCCATAGCCGACAAAGCTATACTTTTATACTTTTTCATATAAATACCCCCTTTTATATCTCATTTAAAAGACTTACCATTTCAAGAGCCGAAAGAGCCGCATCATAACCCTTGTTTCCCGCTTTTGTACCTGCTCTTTCTATAGCCTGTTCAATATTATCGGTAGTTACCACACCGAAAAGAACGGGAAGCCCCGTGCTCAAGCCTACGGAAGCAACTCCCTTTGACACCTCTGCACACACATGGTCGTAGTGAGATGTTGCCCCCCTTATTACAGCACCCAAGCAAATTACCGCATCGTACTTTTTACTTTCTGCAAGCTTTTTTGCTACTACGGGTATCTCAAAGGCTCCGGGTACCCAGGCAACGGTGATGTCATCATCCTCTACCCCATGGCGGACCAAACAATCCCTTGCGCCTCCCAAAAGCTTACTTGTTATAAACTCATTAAATCTGCTTACAACAACGGCAATTTTCCTGTCTTTTCCTATAAGCTTTCCTTCCAGTAATTTCATGTTATACCTCCTTAAATATATGACCCATTTTTATTTTTTTTGTATTTATATATTCCTTTGCGTATGCACTGTACTCTACCTCTAAGGGTATTCTTTTTGATACGTTGATATTAAGTTTTTTAAGTTTATCAAGCTTATCCGGGTTGTTTGTCATAAGCTCTATACTTTTTACCCCCATTTGCTTTAAAATATCCGCCGCAACGTCATATTTTCTGTTATCTTCGGGGAAACCTAAGGCAAGGTTTGCTTCAACCGTATCCATACCTTCGTTTTGAAGTCTGTAGGCTCTCAGTTTATTGAAAAGGCCTATATCTCTGCCTTCCTGCCTGAGATATACAAGTATACCTCTGCCCTCTTCGGCTATTTTGCTTAGAGCAAGCTCCAACTGTTGCCCGCAATCACACTTGCAAGACGAAAAAACATCCCCCGTCATACACTCGGAGTGTATCCTTGTAAGCACGTTTTCTCCGCCTTCCACATCTCCCATGGTAAGAACAACTTCTTCTCTTCCGTTTAAAAGGTTTTTGTACCCCGTAATATCAAAAACACCGTACTTTGTGGGAAGCTTTGTTGTAACACACTTTTCAGCATAGGGAATATTCTTTTCCACATACTTTATAAGCTCGGCTATGGTTATCTGTATAAGAGAATGTTTTTTTGAAAAAGCATCAAGGTCGTCTCTTCTTGCCATTGTGCCGTCTTCATTCATTATCTCACAGCACACACCAACGGGTCTTAAACCCGCCAATTTCATAAGCTCTACGGTAGCCTCTGTATGGCCGTTTCTCTCTCTCACTCCACCGTCTTTGGCAAGAAGAGGGAAAATATGCCCGGGTCTTCTGAAATCCTCAGCTTTTGCACCTTCTTTGGCAGCCTCCCTTACCGTAAGAGCCCTTTCCGCCGCAGAAACCCCCGTTGTGGTATCTATATAGTCTATAGATACGGTAAAGGCAGTTTCGTGATTATCCGTATTGTCCTCCACCATAGGCCCGAGCTTAAGCTGTCTTGCCACCTCTTTTGAAATGGGCATACATATAACTCCGCAAGCATATCTTGCTATAAAAGCCATTTGCTCTGTAGTCATATTCTGTGCGGAGGCTATAATATCTCCTTCGTTTTCTCTTGTCTCATCATCGGATACAACTATCATTTCCCCTCTTTTAAGGGCTTCGATAGCTTCTTCAACTGTGTTCATGTTATCTCCTTCTTACATAAATCCATATTCGGAAAGTTTTTCCGTAGTAAGGCGGCTACCGCTTTCCTCTTTTTCAATGCCCATAAGCTTTTGAACATACTTTGCCAGTATATCATTTTCTATATTTACGCTTTCCCCTTCTTTTTTATCAAGAAGAGTAGTATTTTTTGCCGTATGAGGTATTAGGGACACCGAAAAAAAATTGTCCTTTACATCCACTACCGTAAGGCTTACACCATCAAGGCAAACAGAACCTTTTTCTACAATTAGATCCGTTATTTTCTTCTCGGTTTTAATAGTCACACGAGTAGCGATACCGTCTTTTTCCAAAGAATATATCTTTCCCGTACCGTCTATATGCCCCGATACTATATGTCCTCCATACCTTCCCCCTGCCGACATTGCCCTTTCCAAATTAACGTAATCTCCCGCTTTAAGCTCACCCAAAGCCGTTCTTGAATAGGTCTCATTCATAACATCAAGGTAAAAGGTATTTTTGTCAAAACGGGTAACGGTAAGGCAGGTGCCGTTTACACTTATGCTATCGCCAAGATGTATGTCCTCAAGTATTTTACTTGCACTTATCACAAGGGGGATACCCACACTTATAACTCTGCCCTTTTCTTCTGTAATTCCCGTAAACATAGGCTCACCTCCGAGGAAACGCTTCAAGATATATATCCCCGTCTATATTTCTTATATTTTTAAATTCCAATTCACATACCTCTGCCATGGTCTCAAAGCCCTTACCCTCTGCAAAGGTTTTTGCCTCAGCTCCACCTATTATTTTAGGCGCTATATAGTAGTGTATGATATCAAAAAGCTTTTCTTTTATAAAAGCGAAATTAAGAGTTCCGCCACCCTCTACAAGAAGGGAATTTATATTTAGTTTACCTAACTTTTCAAGAAGTTCCGAAAGGGATATTTCCCCGTCTTTTTCGTTTAAATAGAGTATTTTTGCTCCCTTTTCTTCCAAAGCTTTTGCTTTTTCCGAATTTGTATGTTTTTGGGATGCGGCTATATATGTCGTTCCCTTTGTCAACATTCTTGCGTTAATCGGTGTCCTTAGGTTGGTATCGGCTATTATTTTTATAGGGTCTCTTCCGCCCTCTATCCTGCAATCAAGCCTTGGGTCATCTTTTATGACCGTGTTTACACCCACCATTATAGCCATATACTTATTTCTCAGTTTTTGGACTTCAAGCCTTGAGCCCTCACAGGATATCCACTTTGACTCTCCGCTGTATGTCGCTGTTTTTCCGTCAAGACTTACGGCACTTTTAAGCGCTACATAGGGTATTTTTTGGGTAATATACTTAAAAAACACAGGGTTTAACATACTGCACTCTTCTTCAAGCACACCCGTTTCCACTTCAATGCCGTGGTCTCGCAAAAGCTTTATACCCCGACCAGCCACCAAAGGGTTCGGGTCGAGACAGCCCACATATACTTTTTTAAAGCCCTTTTCTATAAGCTTAAGGGCACAGGGAGGAGTTTTTCCGTAGTGAGAACAAGGCTCTAAGGTAACGTATATCTCTGCACCCTCGGTATCTTCCTTGCAACTTTCAATGGCATTTACCTCCGCATGAGGGCCTCCGAATTTTTCGTGATAGCCACTGCCTATGATATTGCCGTTTTTTACTATCACAGCACCTACAAGAGGGTTGGGATCCACGGCACCCTCGCCTTTTTTTGCAAGTTCTGCCGCCATAGCCATATATTCTTCTTTGTTTTTATCCATTTTTATACAAAAAGCCCCAAAATTTGGGGGATATTATCCTCCTTATCGGGGCCTGAAAGTTATATATTACAAAACGACGATCTGTTTTAGTCGTTTATAACAAAATCCTCTCTTATCCGGACTTTACCGTCGGCTTCGGAATTGCACCGAATCTGCCTTAAGGAAGTACTTCCTTAAAGGCTCGTGGGCTGTACCACCGGTATGGAATCTAACCAAACCCCGAAGATTTTCTGTTTCTGCTTACTATTATAACACATATACGCTGTTTGTCAATAATTCATTCTTACCACAATGCCACTCTTTCGCTTTTGGGTATATACATACCGTCGCCCTCTCCTATATCGAAGGCTTTGTAAAAATCATCTTCCGTTTGGAGAACTCTGTCTACTCGCACATTTGAGGGAGCATGGGTGTCCATAACGGCATAATATTGCAGATCCGTTCTGCCCATTGATGATCTATACATTTGAGCATAGCCCGTATATAAAAGCTTGTAGTTCGGGTCTTTAAGTTCGGATGCTATATCACTTACAACGGAAATAGCCCCAATGTCCGCAATATTTTCGGTAAGTGTCCTTTCGGTATCGACATTTATACCCGGGGCACTTTCCGTACCTACGTAGTATTCTTCTATTGCCTGACATTTACGATAAAAATTTTCCTTGTCCTTTTCATCCCACCAATCGGATATATTACCCTCGGCATCATAGAGGGCACCTTCGTAATCAAAGGCATGGGATATTTCATGAGCTATAACGACTCCTATGGAGCCTAAATTTTTCTCTATAGGTGCGGTCTCATCATAAAAAGGTTTTTGCAATATGGCCTGAGGTATTGTAAAATCGTTACAAATAGGATCGTATATAGCATTTACAGTATAGGAGCTTACCACCCAAAGAGATTTATCTACCTTTTCTCTTTCTCTCTTTAGCATATCCTGCCAATTGGCATAGGATATTTCGCCTACATTCTGCATGACCGAGCCACCATCTTTATATAAAAGGAATTGTGCGTTTTCCGCTACATCCTTCTCGTACTTGGGAGCACCTATTTTAATATTGAGCTTTTCAAGTTTTGTAATGGCATTTTTTCTTGTTTGCTCGCCTATCCAAGTATTGTTTTCAAGCTTTTTTCTGTATATCCTCTTTACATCCTCCGCTATTTTTTTAACATCGGATATAGCCTTTTCGCTGTAATGCTTTTCATAGTATTTTTGAGAAAAATAAGAGGGAAAAGCACCTGCTGTCATATCTAATATAAAATCTTCTCGTGTGTACTCCCTCTCTCCCGCATCCATAGCATTTATACTTTCCAAGAGTATATCCAAACTCTCTTTTGTGGTGTAAGGAGCATAACTGTCCATTATAGCAAGCTTTATATAGGACCTTATCATGGGTATGTTTTCTTCCGTAACAATATCGTTTAAAGCCTTTAAAGAGTCAATATTGTATACCAATACGCTGTTCTTTTTGGTAAAACCCGACTCTTCGTAAACTCCCGCAACATTCAAATTCGGAAGAAGAGTGTTGAGTTCCCCCATAGTGTATAGCTCATACCCTGTACTCGGATATTTCTCGTTTATATCGGAAAGAAGTCTGTTAAAGGCTATAAAAGCCTCTATATTTTCCTCGGCACTTTCCTCACTTTCTCCCATGAGAAGCTGCAATTTTCTCATGTACTTTAACATAGCTTCTCTTGTTTTTTCATCCGTATCCCAATAGGCTGCAAAATCACTGCCTTCATTTACGGATATATAAGCATCAGCATAGTTGTTTGAGTCAAAGGGATTGTAGGTAAGCATAAAATCCCCAAGGTTTGTTATGGCAAGTGAGCCCTGTATTCTTGCGGTCTTAAGCTTGTATACCGATGTTATATCATCCGCCTGATCTAAAGCCTGCCTAACATCATCAAAGCCTGCCTTTTCCCTTTCTTCCCAATTTGTAAAATTGGAATAAAGTATTTTCATTCTCTCTTCCGAAGGCGTTTCGGCATCTTTATTTAAAGCCTGTCTTACCAGCTCTCTTATTTCATATTGTATATTTTCCTGTAGAGCGGCAAAGTCATTTTCCTCTTTGATATCCGTTGAGGAAACATTTTCAAGGTATTCTTTGTTTACGGTAGCATAAAAGCTGTCTTTAAGATTTGTACCGAAATAGGCGTATACTCTTGATATGTACTTATCCATCTCACTTCTTGTTACATAATCGTTGGGTGAAAAATATCCCTCTTCCTTTCCCGCAATAATACCCATATCAAATATGGTATTTAACTCTTCCGTTGCCCATTCGGGAATATCGTAAAAATTTTTCTTTTCTACACCAATTCTGGCATTGTTGCCCTTTTTAGGCGGTATTTCTCCAAATGCCCTTTTTATCATCACTACAGCCTGCGCTCTTGTAACAGGCTCATTTTCTCTTAAAGAGCCGTCTTCATAGCCCCTTAAAATATCCCCCTCTTTAAGTGTGGGATTGTAATCATCCGCAGCTCTCATAAGGAGATCGCACACCTGCCTCCTTGTCATATAATCCAAAGCATAGGCATTTGAAAAAGAGGGAAGTATCAATATTAAACATAATAAAATGCTATGTATTTTTTTCAGCATTTTGTCCCCTCCAAACTTTCATACAGATCTTTTACGGTTTTACCATACAAAGGATGAACGGCATAGGGTGCAATATCAAAAAGAGGTTTCAGCACAAAATATCTGTTGTGCATATCTATATGCGGTATAATAAGATCTTTATCGGAAACTGTAATATTCCCAAAAAGAACTATATCAAGATCCAAAGTCCTGGGACCCCAATGTATTTCTCTTTTCCTGCCTCTCTCATTTTCTATGCTGTGCAGGAGGTCTAAAAGTTCCCAAGGCGTTAAAAAAGTATCAAAACCCGCTGCCGCATTTAAAAACTTATCTTGCTCTTCATATCCGTAGGGCTCTGTTTCCAAAACAGTGGAAAGTACAAAGTTTTTAACACACTCGCTTTTTTGTATTGAGTCTACGGCAAAAGATATATTTTCATTCTTATCTCCCATATTGGATCCTAATGAAATATATACTCTTTCAAAGCTTCTTTTTACTTCCACTGCCACTGTTTTTAGGGGCAAGCCTATAGGTGCCCAAGGCTTTTCTACTTTGATATTTACACTTTTAACATTAAAATTACATAGTATACCCTTTGCCAAAGAGTCCGCCAAGGTCTCTATAAGATTAAATACATTTTCTTCGGTATAAGTCTTTATAAAATCACAGACCTGTGCATAGTTGACACAATCTTCAACTTTATCACTTGAAACTATGTCTGTCTCCAAGCAGGCAGATATTAAAAACTTCTGTCCGAGAATGTTTTCTTCTTTCAAAACACCGTGTTTAGCGAAACATTCCAAAGAATCTATATATATTTTCATATAGCCTTTCCCATTATCTTTTCTGCCATAAGTATAGCTCTTCTGTTTTGTTCCACATCGTGCACTCTGACTATTTGCGCACCCTTCATTACAGCTATTACGGTAGTTGCCAAGGTGCCTTCAAGTCTTTCGTCGGTATCAAGGTCAAGAGCCAGACCTATAACGGATTTTCTTGAGGCTGCAAGCATAAAATTAGGTGTTATCTCCCCAAGCCTTTCAAGATTATTCATAGCCATAAGATTTTGCTCGTAGCTTTTGGCAAAACCTACCCCCGGGTCCAATACAAGCATATTTTTATCTATACCCGCTTCCTCCGCTATAGCCACACTTTCTCTTAAATCTGCCAGCATATCCTCACAAAAGTTATTGTATTCTTTATTTTTTCTGTTATGCATTATACAGCAATGCACGTGCATGGTAGCGGCTACCCTTGCCATGGTGTTATCGTATTTGAAACCCCATATATCGTTTATGATATCCGCACCCGAGTCTATGGCGGCTTTGGCAACATTAGATTTGTAGGTATCTATAGAGACCAAGCAATCAAATTCTCTTTTAATAGCCTCTATAACGGGGGATACTCTGTATATCTCCTCTTTTTCGCTTATCATTACATAACCGGGTCTTGTGGACTCACCGCCTACATCTATAATATCGGCACCCTCTTTGAGCATTTGTTCCGTTCTGAATAGTGCCTTATCCACACTGTTATAGCAACCTCCGTCGGAAAAAGAATCGGGAGTTACATTAAGTATGCCCATTATTCCCGTATGTTTTGAAAAATCCCTGTTACCTATTTTCATAAATACACCTCCTCAGTAGTATGCCGTAGTATTTTTTTTGTCATTACTCCAATAGCAGCTTTCCTTGGCACTGCAATTATAACACTGCCTTGATACCATATCGGCATAGGATATAAGCTCTTCTAAGGTATTAAGCCCCTTCTTTTTTTCCCTGTGCCCCTGTATGGCTGACTTTATATCTTTTATTTCTTCCTCGCAATAGCCACATTCTCTTAATATAGGCTCTGCTATTACGGCACCTGTTTTATCATGGTCTTTATCTGCTCTCACCCTGCCCGCATCGTGAAAAAGAGCGGCGGCATAGATGAGATCTTTATTTATATTTAAATTCTTTTCAAGTGAAATAATATAGGCGATCCTTGCCACATCCAGAAAGTGGGTAAGATCGTGTTTACAGTATATCCTGTCCTCTTCTTTGTTTTCTATTTTATTTATAATTTGTATATAGTTGTCGTTTTTAAGTATCTGTTTATATCTTTCATTCATAGTTTTTTCGCACCTTTGCAAGAAAACTGAAAGAACCTGCATATATCAAAACATCATAGGCGTATTTTTCTATATGGCCTATTACCTCCGTTACATTCTCGCAAATAGACAAATTTTTAATATACTCTTTGGCTTTTTTGGCAAGTACTCTTCCTTCAAGCCCTCTTTCTCCCTGCGTATCAACAGCTACAAGCGTATCCGTTACCTCGGCTATGGTTTTTAGCATGGAGTTATAATCTTTATCCTTAAAAACTCCCATAACAAGAAGTACTTTTTTATTGTTGAAGTACAACTTAATGTTTTCTTTCAAGCTTTCAAATGCCGCAGGATTGTGGGCACCGTCAAGTATGACCGTGGGAGAATGGCATATTTCTTCAAATCTGTAATGCCAATGAGTACTTTCAAGACCTCTTTTAATATCGGTATCAAAGCCTTTTTCCTTCAAAAACTTCATAACCTCTATTGTAATAGTGGCATTTTCACACTGATATTTGCCTTTTAAGTATATATTTATATCCTTTATATCCTTATAGTCAAAAACGGTATTATTATCATTATAAAATATATTTTTAATATCTTTATTATCTACAAAGTTTACCCCATACTCCTCTAAAACAGTGGCAGCCTCTTTACACTGAGGCGAGGAAAAAGCCTTGGAGTTTTTGATGATACCCGCTTTTTGCCTTGTGATATCCTCTATTGTAGAGCCTAAAAACTTACTGTGTTCCATGCTTATGGGAGTAAGGACCGACACCAAGGGTGAGGGTATTACATTGGTGGCATCCCACATTCCGCCCATACCACACTCTATAACGGCAAAATCACACTTTTCTTCTTTCAGTACAGTAAAAAAAAGTCCCGTTTCAAATTCAAACTCCGTAGGAAGAAAATCTTTATGCTTTTCGAGTATATTTATAAGCTTTTCCGCATAAAAAAGGTATTTTTCTTCGTTTAAATTTTCACAATTTATTTTAATATTATCCGTGTAATCTTCTATGGCAGGCGAATAATAGTGTGCGGTCTTATAGCCCGACACACTTAAACAAGATGATATAAAAGCCCCCACAGAACCTTTTCCGTTGGTTCCCGCAATATGAATGTAGTTACATTTAGAGGGAAGCCCATTTATTATGGAAAGCATTTTTTCCATATTGGAAAGCCCCGGGACAATGCCCCTTGTATGCAGTTTTTCTTTGTAGGCTAAATACTCATTACGCTCCATAAAAACCCTCTTTTGAATTTCCTTTATTATAACCTATAAAGTATAAAATAGCAATATAAAAATATATAAGAAAATCGAAAAAGAAAAAAATTGTTTTGTTATAATACCGGTAGACCCGAAGCAGATAGTCAATTATAAAAAAATATGCCTGCGGAGCGGAACGACACGTGGGTCGTTCCCTACAAATAATTTCGAGATTTTTGGATCTTTTATATAAAGGGAACCTCTAAAAACTCATAAATCGTAAAATTGGCTATCTTGCCCGATTACGTCGTCAATGTCTCTCACCAATGCTCTACATTGGCTTCGAGCCATTTCCTAGTCCTCGAACAAGATATCTCAATTTTACTTCAAT
>JAFSVK010000033.1 GCA_017444985.1 Bacillota bacterium | reverse complement strand
TGCCGACAGCCTTTCTACTCCGGACGATCTTTCGTTTGGAGATGTGTATGCAATTTCTGCGTGGGCGATTGACGGAGTGCGTCACGCATACGCAAACAGCCTGATTTCAGGTATGGATGACAACACGTTCCGTCCGCGTGAAACAGCGACACGCGCGCAGGCGGCGGTAATTATAAGAAATATTTTAAACAGATAGTGACAATATGAAGGAACTGATTTCCTTCATATCGTTTTATCTTCAAGGAAATTGCTCGCATCGTGAGCAATTTTGCTGGTTACAAAAAAGCAAAGCGAAGTCGCGTAGCGACTTTTTTATGAAAAGGAGATATTTTATATGTTTAGCAAGAAAACGGTCAGGATAATATGTATTGTGATAGCTGTGGCGATGTTGGTGCCGATTTGTATAGGTGTTGCTTCAATGTTTATACGGTAATACGATAATATGAAGGAATTTCTTAATATGCTCGTCACGCTTGACATAAAAGGGCTTTTTCGTAACAGGACTACAAATGCGTATGTACAGTTTTTTAGATATATTTTTGTCGGTGGTTTTGCATTTCTCACCGATGCTTTTGTGTTATGGCTTTGCGAGAAGGTTATGTATTATATGTTTGCGGCGGCTGTTGCATTTGTCGCCGGACTTACAGTCAACTATTTATTGTCCGTGGCGTTTGTATTCAGCGAAAGCAAGCAGGTAAAGAACAGGGTAAGGGAATTTTTGGTTTATGCGGTTATAGGCATAATCGGACTTGGTCTTACTGAAATTATTATGTACATTTTAACAGATTTGTGTCACTTTTATTTTATGTTCTCAAAAGTCATATCTGCAATAATTGTGCTGATATGGAATTTTGTTGCGCGTAAAAAGATTTTGTATACAAATCGAGGGGAGAACATATGAAACGTGTTATTGTAATCGGAGCCGGCCCCGCCGGCCTTACAGCCGCATACGAGCTTTTAAAGAGGGGCGGGTACGAGGTCATAATTCTTGAAGCCTCCGACAGAATAGGCGGAATATCGCAGACGGTAAAATACAACGGCAACAGAATGGACATAGGCGGACACCGATTTTTCTCAAAGGATGACCGTGTTATGCGGTGGTGGTACAGTATTCTTCCTCCTCAGGGCGCTCCGGCAAAGGACGATATAATTGTAAACTCCGACAAAGTATTTGATAAAAACGGAGCAGACCCCGAAAGGACAGACGAGGTAATGCTAAAACGTAACCGTGTATCGAGAATTTACTATAACGGCAAATTTTTTGATTACCCCGTGTCAATGAAGTGGGAAACCATAAAGAATATGGGCTTCGCAACTACTATGAAGGCGGGCTTTTCTTATATTGGGGCAACCGCGCACAAGCTGCCGGAAACGTCGCTTGAGAATTTTTATATCAACCGTTTCGGCAAGGTTTTGTATTCGATGTTCTTTGAGGGCTATACCGAAAAACTTTGGGGCAGACATCCGAAGTATATTTCTGCCGACTGGGGTTCGCAGAGAGTAAAGGGACTTTCCATAAAAGCTGTAATCGCCGATATGTTTGGCAAAATTTTCGGAAACAAGAGAAAAGTGGAAACTTCCCTGATTGAAGAATACATATATCCCAAGCTCGGTCCCGGACAGCTTTATGAAAAGGTTGCCGACGAAATAACAAAAATGGGCGGCGAGATTAAATTAAATTGCCCTGTTATAAAAATAAATGAAGCCGAAGGAAAAATAAACAGCGCTGTCTATACTGAAAACGGCGAAGAAAAAACAATAGAGGGTGACATTGTCATTTCATCAATGCCCATAAAGGATCTGCTTGACGCTTTTTCGAAGCCGGACGCGGAAATGAAAGCTGTCGCCGACGGACTTCCGTACAGAGATTTCATAACCGTCGGCTTGCTCGCGGACAGACTGGAACTTCAGAACGAAACAAAAATTAAAACGGTCAACAACATAGTTCCCGACTGCTGGATTTATGTTCAGGACACATCTGTTAAACTTGGCAGAATACAGGTTTTCAATAACTGGTCGCCGTATATGGTAAGCGACTTTGAAAAATATGTGTGGGTAGGGCTTGAGTATTTCTGCGACGAGGGTGACGAGCTGTGGAATATGAGTGACGAGGATTTTATCGGGCTTGCAGAGGACGAGCTTCAGAAAATAGGCGTTATTGATAAGAAATACATAAGAGACGCGCACCGCGAACGCGTAAAGAAAGCGTATCCGGCTTACTTTGACACATATAGCCGGATGAATGAACTTGTTGAATATCTTAATACATTTGAAAATCTTTATTGCGTAGGCAGAAACGGACAACACCGCTATAATAATATGGATCATTCTATGGTTACCGCTTTTGAAACTGTTGATGCTATTGTTAACAATAAGACCGACAAATCACCCATATGGAATGTGAATACCGAGGAGGACTATAATGAAGAAAAATCCCAAACCAACCGCTCTGAAGGATAATATCAAACCGGACGGAAAATGGAGAAGTGCGGCGGAATATGTAATAACATTTCTTGCGGTTTTTGTAATTTTTGTCTTTTGCAGAGGACTTAATATAAAAAATAATGAACAGCTCAGCTTTGTAATAATACTTATTGCGTTCGGAGCGCTTGCTTTTTATGCCTTGTGGCTTTACTCAAAGGGTAAAATGACAGCAGAAAAGGCAATTGGTCTTGTAATAGCCGCAGGCTTTATATTGCGTATAGGATATATGGTCTATACACATATGTTTACACGCGGTCACGACCTGGGAACCTTCTCCGCCGATGTGCATAAAGACTGGCCGGGACATTTGGGTTATATATATTATATCTTCCAAAACAACAGCCTGCCGGATGTGAACACATATCAGCTTTATCATCCGCCGCTCTATCACATATCGGCTGCCTTAATGGTGAAATTTGCAAGCATTTTTGTCGGAACATCAAATATGCAGGCTCCGTTTGAGTTTGCGCAGATTGTCAACTGTTTCGTTTCGTGTGCAATGCTTCTGACGGTCAGAAATTTTATTTCGGAGCTTGATATTGATAAAAAGTTTCTGCCGTGGATAATGCTTGTGACGGCGTTCAGCCCGACGCTTATCCAAATGGGCGGAAGATTGAACAATGATATGTTTGCGACTTTCTTTATGCTGCTATGTATAGTAAATACTTATCGTTGGTACAGCAAAAGAGATATGAAGAGCATAATATATCTCGCTCTGTCGTTCGGATTTGGTATGATGTCAAAAATATCGTGCGGAACAATGGCGCTGTTCACGGGACCGGTTATGCTTTATGTGCTGTATAAGGATTTTAAAAACAAGAATGTTAAAAATACAGTAATACAGCTTGCCGCATTTGCCGTAATATGTCTGCCGCTTGGATTGTGGTATCCGATAAGAAATCTGATAATGTTTAATCAGCCGCTTACATACGTCCTTGAGATGAAACCGTCTGATTATGTATATAGAGGCAACTTGCCCAAGTCAGAGCTGTTCTTTTCGTTTTCGCTCCCGCAACTGTATACACAACCGTTTGTTGATATTTTTAAGGATAACAGCGTTTGGATGACCCTGCTCAGAACTTCGGTTTTTGGAGAAGCAACGTTTGAAAAGAAGGAAATAGTAGCAGGAATACTTAATATTGTCAATTTGGTGATTTCGGTTGGCTCTTTGGCGGCTATGGTATTTGTTTTAATCAAAGGCAAAAAGATACGTCCAAGATACAGATACGGACTGTTTGCGCTTTGGCTTATAATGATGGCTTCGTATATACAGTTCAATTACGCATATCCTGCTTTTTGTACGGCGCATTTCAGATATATCCCGCTTACATCGCTGATAGGCTCAATTTATATTGCATATGCTATGTGGCTCCTTTCGGGGAAAAAGTATAAAAACTACATATATATAGCGTTTATGATATGTATTTGTTTGTGGTGTTTGCTGATAGGAATTATATATGCATAAAAATTTGAAAAAAATTAAAAAAATTGCTTGACAATAAGAGAAGTGAGTGGTATACTAAGTAAGCTGTCGCTGAGAAATCAGCGGGTATGTACATTGAAAGATAAATAGTGCAAGCGTTTGCAAAGCAAACGCGAACGCATATACGAGCGCGCCGGTACGAGTCATGAAGCGAAGCGTAGTGACAGGCAACGAAGTTGCCGTAGTAAGAAGGCGCAACAGGCGAGTGTATGCCCGGCTTTAGCCGGAGTGTTTGCAAGTAAATGCTAAATGTCCAAGTCAAATTTATTTGAGTAAAATACTCTAAGATTTATGACAGTAATCGGATAATGAAAATTAACGAATGTCAGAGTTAGTTTTAAGAGCTAATTGAACTTTATACCTCA
>JAFSVK010000032.1 GCA_017444985.1 Bacillota bacterium | reverse complement strand
ATGAACAAAGAATTAAAGAGAAATTAGGATGGATGAGTCCTGTACAATACAGGCTTAGCCTTTTGGCTGCATAAAAAATGCGTAACAGACATCAAATTCTGTTACGCAATAAAAGTCTAACTTTTTGGGGTCACATCAAAAATGTGCTTTTTCATAACCCCCTTTATAACGGAATATATTTTTTTGTGTATCCTTTTATTTATTGTGTTTTTTCTTGTAATCGTCTATAGCGGAGTGTATAGCCTCTTCTGCAAGAACGGAGCAGTGCATTTTATAGTCGGGTAGACCGTCAAGAGCTTCCGCTACTGCCTTATTTGTAAGTTCAGCTGCCTCGGATAAAGGCTTACCCTTTATAAGCTCTGTTGCCATTGAGCTTGAAGCTATGGCACTTCCGCAACCAAAGGTCTCAAACTTAACATCTTTTATAATATCATCTTCTATTTTGAGATACATTTTCATAATATCTCCGCATTTGGCGTTTCCTACCTCACCGATACCGTCGGCATCTTCGATAATACCGACATTACGGGGATTTCTGAAATGATCCATTACTTTTTCACTGTATAATGCCATATTGTCCTCCTTAAAGTATATGCTGTCCTTTTCCCTCGCTTAAAGATCTCCATACGGGAGAAAAGCTTCTGAGATACCCTACTACTTCTTTTGTATTTTTGATTATGTAGTCGGCTTCTTCCTGCGTTATGTCCTCGCCTATGCTTATTCTTAAAGAACCGTGTGCCACATCGTGTACTCTACCTATAGCAAGAAGAACATGGCTGGGGTCTAAAGAGCCTGAGGTGCAGGCACTTCCCGATGATGCGTATATACCTCTGTCATCAAGAAGAAGTAATAAGGACTCACCTTCAATACCCTCAAAGCAGAAGTTAATGTTTGAGGGAAGCCTTTGTTCTCTGTCACCGTTAAGGGCAGAGTGGGGGATCTCGCCTATACCCGATATAATATAATCTCTGTATTTTTTAAGTTTTTTGCTGTTTTCTTCTATATTTGCCACAGCTTCTGTAAGTGCCGCTGCAGCGGCAACTATGGATGGAACGTTTTCCGTACCCGCTCTTTTACCTCTTTCCTGAGCACCGCCCTCTATAAGGTTATGAAGTCTTATGCCTTTTTTAACATAGAGAAAACCTACACCTTTAGGGCCGTGAAATTTGTGCGCTGAAGCGGAAAGAAGGTCGATATTTTCCTTCTTAACATCTATAGGTAAATGTCCAACAGCCTGTACCGCATCGGTGTGGAAGGGGATATTGTGATCTTTGCACACCTGTCCGAGTTCTTCTATGGGTTGTATGGTACCTATTTCGTTGTTGGCATACATTATGGTTACAAAAGCCGTATTATCCGTAATAGCTTTTTCAAGTTCCTCGGGAGAAACTATGCCGTTTTCATGAACATCGAGTAATGTCACTTCAAAGCCTTCTCTTTCAAGGGCTCTTAAGGTATGGAGTATGGCATGATGTTCAAACTTTGATGAAATTATTTGAGTTTTGCCTTTTTTCTTACCTTCTGCGGCAAGGGTGCGAAGTGCTTGGTTGTCCGCTTCGCTGCCACCTGAGGTAAAGTATATTTCTCTGGGCTCTGCATTTATGGCTTTAGCCACATCTTCTCTTGCTTTTTCAAGTATTTCTTTTGATTTTTGACCTATGCCGTAAAGGCTTGAAGGGTTTCCGAAATTGCTTTCAAGTTGTTCTATAAGAACTTTTTTAGCTTTCTCGCTTATCTTGGTAGTTGCTGCGTTATCAGCGTAAATATTCATATTACCTCCTATATTTTACTGTATATTCCGCCTGCGGTATAAAGAGGTACCACAGGATTGTGACCTGTTACTCTGTCCTTAACTACAAGTATGGTTGAAGGTGCCTTTGCGTATCTCATAAACAAGGCATCATGTCCCACACAGAGACCTATAACTATGTTAAGGTCTGTTTTTTGGGCGTTAAGTACCTTTGCTTGCATTATGGGATTACACATAGACTCAAACTTTTCTCCCTTTGTAAGGGTGTTTTCCTTGGGAATACCTATTTCGCTTTTCTCTATGGCACCTATTTTACAACCTACGGTATAATATTCTATACCATGTTTTTTAAGCAGTTTACAAAATACCGAAGCCTCATTTAAAAGACCTACACAGGTGGCTACACCTACTTTTTTGGCACCGTACTGCTTTATAAACTCTATAGTCTCCTGTACTCTTGTGTATTTTCCGTAAAAGTTTCCTTCAACATAAGCTGCGGTAAGGGCAAGCTTTTTGTCTGTGTCATTCGTTAAATATATGTCCTTTGCCTTTTGTAAAAGCTTTTTGTTAACGGCTGTTGTAAGACAAAATGAAGGATATTTCTCTGCTTCGTTATTGAAACAAGCTTTTACACGGCAATCCGCACATGTTAAACACTGAGACGGACACTCGGCGTCTTTTTTGGGAGCGGGGTTTAGGTCGGCATCAAGTTCCTTTGCCTTTGTTTTAAGTTCCAAAAGCTGTTTTTCAAGTTGTTCCACCTGTTCTTTTATACTTTCATACTCCGCTTTTTTTGCGGCTTTGGTTTTTCTCGTGGGTTTCTTTACTTCTTCACTCATGGTTTTATCTCCCTTTAACTTTTTATTGTCCCAAAATTTCCTTAGGATCATTGGGAGGTACTATCTCTCCCGCAAAATCATCATTTGTTACACCTTCGGGCTTATATGTTATTTCGGATATAATATCCTTGGCACTCTTTTCAGAGGATATAAGCTTTAAAGTCTGAAGGTCGGGTATAGTTGCTTCAAGTGCTGTGATACCGCCGTTTATATCGGGCTTGTAGCTGTATGTCTTTAATACTTCCGCATTGGATTCGGGCTCACCTGCGATCCAATTCTTTGCTATCTGTAACTGAGCTGTTTCATCTTTATGGTTTTCAACCCACTGTGCAGCCTTAAGTACGGCTCTTGTAAACTTAGCAGCCTCTTCGGGATGTTCCTGAGCTGTTTTTCCCGTTACAAAGCTTATACAGCAGTATTCATCTTTGAAGTCGTCTGTTGTAGCCGTATCAACAAGGGCACGAAGGTTGTATTCTTTTTGAGCTATAGCAGCCTGAGGATCGCTGTTTGCAATAGCGTCAACAGCACCGTTTTCAAGTGCCTGAGCAAGTTCGGCACCGCCAAAGACTTTAAATTCCACATCCTTTGTGGTTTCCGTACCGTCGAGTCCCGCATGGAGAAGGGCTCTTCTTGTTATTATAGTGGGAGCTGCGGCACCAAGACCTGTAGTGCCCACTACTTTACCTTTAAGATCTGCAACTGTTTTTATGTCAGAATCTTGAGGTACAAGTATTCTTGTACAGCCTGTATGTATACCTGCGGTAATTTTCATATCCAAGCCGTTTTCAACTATAGGTTGCATAAACTTACCTAAAAGACCGAAGCCTGCGTCTACCTTTCCCGAACCTACAGCCTCTGCCATTTGAGCGGCATCTACACGTACCATTTCGTAATCAAGACCCTCTGCGGCAAAGAAACCGAGAGTGTCTGCCATTTGAGTGGGAGCCTCACAAAGTGAACCGTTGTAGGATATTTTTAACTTGTAGCCCTTAGACTCTCCCGAAGGAGCTTGGGCATTGTCTGAGGAAGAAGTATTCTTCGAACAGGCTGTAAATAACATTGCAGCCGATAAAAGTAAGGCTAAGGGTCTTAAAATTGTTTTTTTCATTTTTTTTCTCCTTTTTATGTTTTTTGTATAGGGGAGCTCTAAAAAGTGCTATTGAAGTAAAATTGAGATATCTTGTTCGAGGACTAGGAAATGGCTCGAAGCCAATGTAGAGCATTGGTGAGAGACATTGACGACGTAATCGGGCAAGATAGCCAATTTTACGATTT
>JAFSVK010000031.1 GCA_017444985.1 Bacillota bacterium | reverse complement strand
GCTATTGAAGTAAAATTGAGATAGCTTGTTCGAGGACTAGGAAATGGCTCGAAGCCAATGTAGAGCATTGGTGAGAGACATTGACGACGTACTCGGGCAAGATAGCCAATTTTACGATTTATGAGTTTTTAGAGGTGCCCAAAAGCTAAATATTGATTTTTTCTTGTAATTTTGTCGATAAAACATTATAATATTGTTATTTCCGCTTCAAGGGGCTGTAAAAACGTTTTTTATAGCCCCTTAGAGGCGTATTTGGGAATTTGACATATTTCCAATAAAAAAAGGAGGTTTAAAATGAAAAAACACACATCACTGCTTTTAAGTGCCCTTATGCTCTTTTCATCTTTATTTGGGGCAACGGTACAGGCAGATGAAAACCAATATCTTACAAGGTCGCAGGTCTGTGATACGCTTCTTTCGGCAGCGGAGGGCTACAACGATGAGGCTACGGCACAAACACTTATGCAGGGCTATGATGAAGGGGAGAAGCTTGCCACAAGGGAAGAGGCTCTTGTTATGCTTAAAAGGGCTTTTGGGGATATACCGCCTTTAAAGGGAGCAAACCTTATGGCTGCACCCAAAGAAGAGTTTACGGACTTGTCAGCAGCAGACAAAGAGGAGCTGAGTGACGTAGTTGATGCGGGTATAGTGGCAGGTACGGGGGATAACACTTTAAACCCCGAAGGAAATATTACAAAGTCGCAACTTGACCGCTTCATAGAGCGTACATACAATGTTTTCGGTTCCGACCTTAAGGATAACTTTTTTGCCTATGTAAATAAGGAGGAGCTTGATAATGCTACATTGAACAGTGGCTACAGTGCGGTGGGCAGTATATATTCCATAGATTATGAAAACAATATAAGGGTGAAAGAACTTATAAAGGAAACTGCCGCAAAGTCCGTAGAAGAGGGTACGGGAGAGTACTATATCAAAACTTTATACAACAACATACTTAATATGCAGGCAAGAAATGACATGGGCTATGAGCCTATAAAAGAATATCTTGACAAAATAGACGGGGCAAATTCCTTAAGTGAGCTTAGTACCTTAAACGAGGAACTCTATAAAGAGCTTGGCTTTTCCGTTATGAATTTCGGCTTTTCCGAGGATCTTGCAGAGAGTACAAGCTATATACTGTGCTTTGTCTATCCCTCGGCAAGCTTTGACAAGACTGTATATAACGGTGGAAATCCCACTACCGAAAATGCATATCGCAAGTATGTCAAAAAACTTCTTATGCTCTGCGGTGAAAGTGAGGAACAGGCACAGAGGGATGTAGACTACAACTTTGAGTTTGAAAAAAGACTTGCGGAAAATTCCCTTGAACCACAGGAGTATTATGATGCGGAAAAAACATACAACATCTACACTCTTGAGGAGATAGACTCTGTATTTAAAAATGTGGATATTGAAGGAATTTTTAATTTAACGGGCGTTAAAACAAGAGACCGTATCATGGTTCCCGATGTTAAGCTTATGGAGGAAAATGCCCGTTTGTTTGACGATGAAAATTTAGATATGCTTAAGGCTGTTTTTAAAGCAAGTCTTATACACTCTTATGCAGGTTGTTTTGGAGAAGACTTTAAAAAAGCCCGAGACGATTATAAAATGGAGTGTACGGGTGTAAGCGAAAATTATGACAGTGAGACCGATGCCACCGTACAGGTAATGAATATGTTGCCCGAGTATATGGGAAAGGTCTATGCCGATAAATACGACTCGGAAGAAACTAACAAGGAAATAAACTCCATTATAGACGATGTTAAAAAGACCTATGAAGAAAAGATATCAAACCTTGATTGGATGAGCGACACCACCAAACAAAGGGCGATAACAAAGCTTAAGAGTATAAAAGCCAAGGTGGGTGCACCTACGAAGTGGAAAGATATACTTAACGGGTATGAGTTTAAAAGTTTTGAAGAGGGCGGAAGTTTATTTCAAAACTATGTAGCTATAACAAAAGCAAATAATGCGGATAATTTAAAGAAAGAGGGAACAAAGGTAGACAAGGAAGAGTGGGTGACCTCCCCTTATACCGTAAATGCCTTCTACGACCCTACCGCCAACGATATTACAATAACCGCAGCTATATTAAACGCTCCCATATACTCAAAAGATATGAGCTATGAAGAAAAGTTGGGGGGTATAGGCTATGTTATAGGTCACGAAATAAGCCATGCCTTTGACAGCAACGGTTCAAAGTATGACGAAAAAGGAAATGTTGCGGATTGGTGGACTCAAGAAGATAAGGCTACATTTATGGATCTTTGCCAAGGCGTAGTGGATTTCTACAACGGCAGTGAGGCGGCAACGGGTATACTTAACGATCCCGAGCTTACATTGACAGAAAATATAGCAGATCTCGGAGCAGTCTCCTGTCTTACAACTATGGGTGAAAAGCAGGAAAACTTCGATTTTAAAAAGATGTACGAAGCAGTGGCGGGAACTTGGGCTATGGCACAAACAAGGGAAAGGATACAAAACCTTGCCACATCGGATGTTCACAGTGCACCGAGATTACGTGTAAACAAGGTAGTACAAAGCGTGGACAAATTCTATGAGGTCTACGATATAAAAGAGGGAGACGGAATGTACATCTCACCCGAGGAAAGAGCGAGAATATGGTAATACTAATTCTCTGTAGAAATCTTCATATATAAGAAGACAATGTTAATATTCCGGAATCCTCGAGCAATCAGTAGGGAACGACCCGCGTGTCGTTCCGATGGTAATAGCTATCATTTTTGTTATCATAAGTATAAAGGTTTCTTAGTATAAGAACCGTATAGAAAGGGGGTGTGAAATATCACACCCCCGGCAAAAATGAGATTTTTGCCGATAAACAGCCGTTCTGCGCGCCTCTTTAGGGAGGCAAAAGCACTTTTGACTATCGTCAAAAGCCACCCTACGGGTGTCCCGATTACTTTTTTC
>JAFSVK010000030.1 GCA_017444985.1 Bacillota bacterium | reverse complement strand
CTATTGAAGTAAAATTGAGATAGCTTGTTCGAGGACTAGGAAATGGCTCGAAGCCAATGTAGAGCATTGGTGAGAGACATTGACGACGTACTCGGGCAAGATAGCCAATTTTACGATTTATGAGTTTTTAGAGGTGCCCTAAATTTCCTTGCTATTCTTCTGACAAAAATAGGAGGAAATATGGAAAGAGAAATTAAAAAAACAAAAACAGGCATATATCTTCTTCTTGTGGTGTTTACAGTGGTCTATGCTTTTATGTCGTATGTTTTTATAGAACAGGATCTCGAACAGCGGATCATGCCCCAGGTGGAACGTGCGGTCGTACAGGTGTCCAAGTTGCTTCCTCAGCTTGAAGAAAACGAACAGGCAGTATGGGAGGCGTATGAAAAACTCGAAAAAAATCGTCAGACGATCTATAGCAAGAATGATGAGGTTCTTGAAGATTATGAGCGAAAAAGCGGAGATGTGGAGAAGATCATAGATAAAACCCTTTCATGGATGAATCGCGTTATAAGGTTGCGTGTCGGTCGTCAGGGGCATGTGATCGTTGTATCTCGGGATGATTTTACAATTTTGGCTCATGAGAACGCGAAATATGTGGGAGAGAAACTGCACCCCATAGGCAAGTTGGATACAAATACCTTTGTTGATATCTCAAAGGTCGATACCGGAAAAGTGTCTGATAAATTCCATTTTTTTTTCCCTACATCATATTTTAAAGATAAGATCTCGGGCGAGTCATTTTTAGATGCGGCAGACGCAGGTATATACGGAACGGGGTTTGTCTACAAGGATACCTATATTTTATGCGGTACAACTCTCGGGGAGACGACGGCCTTCATTTTTGTCCGTTGTTTCTTTTCCACCTTGTTTTTCTTTTTATTGGCATGGCTTTTTGTCCGTTTTATTTGCTTTTCCCTTATTTGGCAAAAAGAAACACCAAAAGTATTCAAAAGAAAGCTCGTGTCTTATTCTACGGTTGGGATCGTTGTAGTGTTGGTTGTAACGTGGTACTATCAGACGATGATGGATGTGACCGGCGATATTGCAACTATGAACGAACATGCCAAGGTTGCCGTTGAGATGTTAAATACCTATCGGGAATATCGCGATGAGCTGTCCGCATGGATGGATGATCAGTATCTCGAACAATGTAGGCTGGCTGCGGATCTGATAAAAGCCGAAGGCAAGGAGAACATTACGAGAAAGACGCTTGAAAAGTATGCTAAAGATCTCGGAGTGGAATATATCGATGTTTTTGACAAAACAGGAAATGTCGTTGTGACAAATTCCCCTTATGATCACATGAAGATCAGTGAAAACAAGGATGATCCTTCTTACGCATTCCATCAGCTTTTAGACGGCAGGGAATATGTGATCGTTGAACCGGTGAAAGACAGAGAAATGGACGACGATAAACAGTATATCGGAGTCAGTATGCGAAATGAAGAAGATCTGGCAGACGGCTTTGTGCGTATCGCGGTGGATTCGGGCTTAAAGAAACGTCTGTTAGCACCCATTGACGTGCAGACAGTGTTGGACAATATGGTGATAGGAATTCCCGATTACGCATTGGCGATCGATAAAGAGACGATGCAGATCACTGCTACCACCGGTTTGGGAAATAAAAAAGAGAATATAGAGGAATTGGGGATCGATGTAGAAAATATTAAAGCCAATTTTAACGGATTTTTTACAATAGGAGGATATGAATACTATGCAGGTGTCGGCGAATCCGAGGATTTATATTTGATGCCTCTGGTTCGAAGCACAGATAATTACAGATCCTTTGTTATAAGCATTAAGCTTATGTTAGTCTGCACGGTGGGATTGTTTACAGTCATTGTTTTAGCGGCTGTAGGTTATAAGAAAGTCATGGCACTGAAAACGGCAGAATTTTCGGGTTCTTACGATGCGGCAGAGAATGAAGAGACAAAGGATAACGAAAGAAAAGCACAAAGTGACAGTGATAATGACGAAGAAGATTGGAATCTTCTCTCGAACATGATAAAGAAAAATGAAAAGAGGGGTTTTGAACGCCGTTGGAACAGAGAAAATGATATACCGCCGGAGCAGCAGTCGCCGGAAACGCGTGCATGGACCATTTTTTGCCGTATGCTCTTGATTATTTCCACAGTTATACTTTTGTTTGAGATCAGCCTTATCGGCCTGGGAACGAAAGCACAAAGTTTGGATGGTTTTTCCTATGTGTTTTTGGGAAACTGGCAAAAGGGCGTTAGCCTGTTTTCATTCTCCTACTGTATGTTTTTATTCTGCGTACTGTATGTGTTCAGGACATTTTTTAACCGGATCTTATACCATCTTGCAAGGATCTCGGATCTAAAACATGAGACCGTTTTTCTTTTGCTTAGGAATGCCGTTAAGTACGCCTGCGCCATCGTATTTTTGTACATTGGGCTGGCACAGTTCGGCGTAAATACGGAGGCTCTATGGGCTTCAGCAGGCGTTCTTTCTCTGATGATCGGTTTTGGCGCAAAGGATCTGACCAATGACATCATTGCAGGTATTTTTATAATATTTGAAGGAACGTATAAGGTCGGTGACTGGGTCTCTGTAGGAAGTTGGTTTGGTACGGTGGAAGAGATCGGTCTGCGTTATACCAAAGTCTCATACTATGCAGATACCAAGATCATCAACAATTCATCCATGCGGGATGTTGTAAACAGTGTCGGCGATGTGGCAAAGGAAACGGTGAAAGTGCCGATCCCCTACGAAACAGATCTTTTGCAAGTAGAGAAACTGTTAAATCAGGAACTGCCCCTTATGCCGGAAAAGATCCCGTGGCTGGTGAAACCGCCGAAATATGACGGGGTCGATTCCCTGGAAGAAAACGGTGTACTCCTGCGTATCAAGGTCCTCTGCCAATCATGGCGGCGCAGAAAAGCAAAACGAGCCGTTTTTAGAGAGATAAAACTTTTGTTTGACCGTGAGGGCATCCATGTGCCGTACAACCATATCGTTGTCGGTGATTATGAGAAAGAGGTCAATACTTATACATTTACTCCGAAAGATGAAAACGAAACAACAGAAGGCTCTTCCGAGAATGACTCATCTGCTGATATACGTTAGCAAAGAAGTTTATAAAGCATAATAACGAAAGCGAGGCGTAAATATGAATAATAATAATAATAATTTAACATCGGGAACTATCGGTACAGCAACAGACTATTCCAAGAAAGAATATTGGTATCAGATCCCGGAGATCACCAAGGAAGTCGACACGTTCTATATTTTTGCCACGAATTATATCATGTCAAGCTTTGAAGAGTGTTCTTCCGATTATGCGACGTTTGACAACCCGGAATTGCTGGAAGGCGCGAAGCTTGAATACAGGGATCATGCGTCCGCTTATGCAGATTCCACCAATGTGTTTGCGCCGTACTACCGCCAATCGGGCCTGCGGTACGCGGGGGAAGTCATCAAAAAGACCGGGAGCTTCGAAAGTGCGCTTTTGAGTCTGCCCTACGACGACATAACCGCCGCACTGGACTACTACTTTGATAACTGCAACGGCGGTCGCCCGTTCATCCTCGCAGGCCATAGCCAGGGCTCGGCCATGTGTTTACTGCTTCTGAGGACGTACTTTAAGGATCATCCCGAATACTACGCGCGCATGGTCGCTGCCTATACCATCGGCTACTCCGTCACGGACGAATACCTTGCGACCAACTCGCACCTGAAATTCGCCACCGGCGAGTGCGACACGGGCGTCATCATCGCCTATAACACCGAAGGCCCCAAAAACGTGGAGACCAACGCCCACAATGTCGTGGTACTGCCACACACGAGGAGCATCAACCCCCTCAACTGGAAACTCGACGAGACCTATGCCCCGGTGAGTTTGAACTTGGGTTCTATCGTGGTAGATGAAAAGACAGGCGAACCGAAGATCGGGGATGTCGGTGCGGATGCACAGATCAACCTTGCCCGCGGCGTGGTCGTGACGCACGCCAAGGCTGACCCAATGCCGGAGGATGTCGCCAAGGTCGCCGCCGAGTTCTTCGGGCCGGATGGTCGCCACGGCAGCGACTATACATATTTCTACAACAACATTAAGGACAACGTAGCAAAGAGAGTTGCCGCTTACCTGAACAAAAAGTAAAATTCGATCGGAGACTTATATAAGGGAACCTCTAAAAAGTCATAAATGGTAAAATCGGCACCAAAAATTTGCATCCAACAAATTTCGATAATTTTTAGAGGCGCCCTTTAAAATATAATTTATTATCGGTGATATGGAAACATATCGCTTAAAAGAAAGGAGTGAATAAAAATGAAAGCTACACAGATTTTCAAAAATGCAAAAATCTTTACAGCAAACAAGGATAATCCGATAGCATCCGCACTTGTGGTCAAGGACGGTAAATTTGTTTATGTAGGTGACGAATCGGGACTTTCGGCTTATGAGGGAGATATTACGGATCTTGGTGGAAAATTCATTATGCCTGCCATTATCGACAGCCATGTTCATGTGACGACAGGTGTCGGTTTTGAATATGCAGACCTTGGTTTGCGTTTTGAATGCAACGGCAAACAGGAAGCACTTGATTTTATGGAGAAGTACATAAAGGAAAATCCGAATAAGGAACGCTACCGTTTCTTATTGGAGAGAAAGTACCTTAAAGGTGAAGAACTCACTAAAGATGACCTTGATGCCATATGCCCCGATGCGGAACTTGTACTTTTAGAGGGCGAGGTACACAGCAACTGGGTAAATTCAAAGGTTCTTGAACTGCACGGTATCACGGATGATACACCCGATCCGGTACCGGGACTTGCTTACTATGTGCGTAAAAACGGACATTTGACAGGCAACTCTTTTGAGTCTGCAAGCTGGCCCTTCATCTTCGATAGTTTGAGGAATATTACAAAAGAACAGATAGATGCTGCTGTTACACGATGGATAGAATATTGTGAAAAAGAGGGCGTTAGCTGTGTATTCGATGCAGGTTTCCCAATGCACAACCGGTTGCACGAGAAGATATACGCACACCTGCGTGAAATGGATAAGCAAGGCAAATTGTCGGTTTACATTGACGGCTGTTATGTACTTAGTGTGCCGAGAATGAAAAAAGAGGCTATGGAGGAATTAAAGCGTTTCAGACGTGAATTTGACACGGAACACCTGAAAGTACATACCTTGAAGATCTTTATGGATGGTACTTTGAAGATTGAAACTGCGGCAATGGTAACACCATATATTGATACAGGAGTGAAAGGCGTTACCGCCTTTACCGCAGAGGAACTTGCGGAGATCATTAAGGAACTCAATGACGAAGGAATGGATTTGCACTTACACACCGTAGGTGAGCAGGCGTCACGCACTGCCTTAGATGCCGTAGAACTGGCAAGAAAGGAACTTGGGGATAAATATCACATTAAAGTTACCTGCGCACACCTTGAAGTGCAGGACGATGCAGATTTGGAACGATTTGTAAAGCTTGGTGTGATCGCCAATTACACACCGTGGTGGCATACCGGTGCTGATACATTCGCAGCTTTACTTGGCGAGCGTGCTAAGAAGATGTATCGCTGCAAGACCCTTTGGGACAGCGGCGCACTTGTAGCATGGTCAAGTGACAATGTTGCATACGGTGATTTTGTGACATGGAGTCCTTATCTCGGTATGGAGATAGGAATGACACGCTGGATAAACGAAAAAACAAATACCCCGCCATACTTCAGTGTCTCTAAAGAATTCCCGTCTGCCAATGAGAAAATGAGTATTGAAGAAATGATACTTGGATATACCATAAACGGTGCGAAACAGCTTGGCATTGAAGATACAAAGGGTTCTATCGAGACAGGCAAAGACGCAGACTTTTTGGTATTTGACAATGACCTCCTTACGGCGGAACACGAGGGATTCAGCCACAACAAGCCAAGTGGAGTTTACTTCAGCGGCAAGAAGATGAATTAATTTTTCATACTTATCACAATTAACAGGAGGGCTACCATGGAAAATGATACTTTGACAATGGATATGATACAGATAAGCGATGAGGAAAAAAAGAACTCAAAGACTGCACATCTTTTGGCAGAAGGATATGAGCCTGTGATCGGTTTGAGGGTGCCCGTGGGAATTTCAAACAAAGAATTGGGCGTGGATGATTCGGCTCCGAAAAATACGGAAAAAATAAGCATTGATGTTGGTCTGGGAAGGAAGAAATTGAATTTGTATGTTTTCAGACCTGCAAAGTACAAAAACGGAGAAAAAACACCGCTTATTTATTTCATTCACGGCGGCGGCTATCACTTTGGCACTACAGCTATGGATGAGGCAAAAATACAAGGTGTGGCAGATGCTGTAAATGCAACTGTCGTTTCACCTGACTATACGCTTTCTTTGGATCCCTCTTACAAATATCCTACGGAACTTGAAGAAGTGTATGCAGGACTGCTTTATGCGTATGAGCATGCAGATGAGTTAAATGTGGATAAGGATAATATAGTTATCGAAGGCGAAAGTGCAGGCGGAGGATTGACCGCACGTCTTGCTCTTTATAACCGTGACAAAGGAATAGTACCTTTGAAAGGACAGGTGTTGATATATCCAATGCTTGACTACCGTACAGGCGGGAAAGAAGATATTTACAATAATGAATTTGCGGGCGAATTTGTATGGACAAAGGAAAATAATGTATTTGGCTGGGGAAAGCTGCTTGCAGGGCAGGAAAAGAAACTTGCCGGTGAAGAAATGATATATTTTTCACCCGCAGTTGCAACGGTCGATCAGTTGAAAGGCTTGCCTCAAACTTTTATGATAGTCGGTAGCCTTGACCTTTTCTGCGATGAAGATATGTCCTATGCGCAAAAGCTGATGCAGGCAGGTGTTTTTACGGAACTTCATGTAGAACCGGGTGTTCCTCACGCTTATGAATACTTAGAGGGAACACCGCAGGCAGACCGCTTTCTTGAACTGAGAAATAATGCTACTGAGCGTATGCTCGGAATTAAAAATAATTCAAAAGAAAAAAAATTTGTGGATATACTTAAATATCTTTTTGATTTGTAAGCATTATTCCTTTGTTATCTTCGGTAATTAAAGATTATGACCTTTGGAGTGATTAATATTCCCTCCCCCGAAAAAGCATCATAAGTAAAGACCGTTTTTTCGGGGGAGAACATATTTCCGACTATTTGATAGTTTCAAAACGATAAACAGGAGAAAATAATATGCTCAACCGTAATATTATCAAATTATTTGAATCAAGAAAGGGAAATCTTGATGAGCGTCTAAAGCGAGATTATGTAAGAAACGGCGTTGTGACGGTTCCTTGTCAAATTTCCGATTATAATGATGTGATCAGTGCATACAGCGTTAAGGGTTATGAGACTTTGAATACGGAGTTTAAGGATTATATTAAAACGGCTGCGGAGTACGCTCCGCCCAAGTGTCCGCTTGTGCTAAATATGATCGGAAACTGTCTGTCACAGAAAGAGAAAAAAACTATCAGCGATACCATACAAGATACATTTGCTTATGAATTGGGTATTATTGAAAAGGATGAAAAACGACATACCGAGGTATTTATTCTTATGATGGTTGGTCTGATTTTTGCGATAATATTATTGTATCTTACTCGTACTTTGGCGGATGAGCCTCGTGAGTTGATTTATGTTATGTTCTACTTTACGGGCGATACGTTGTGTGACTATATCTTACTGACCGGACACGATCTTCGTCATGACAGGCGAATGGCAGGACGGCTTGCGAGTATTAAAGTCGTTTTTTCGGATAAATATGAAGAACCTAATTATACGAAAAGCGACGTTAACAAATTGTATTCCGAGATCGAAAAAGATGTGCGGGAAAGTATGCAGGAAAAATGAACGCATAAAATACACCATATAATTCGTGAGGGTGGTAGGACAGTTGGTTCCGGTTCTGTTGGTTCCGTGATCCGGTAATATAAACTTTTACGTGCAAGTTCGCTTAAGTGTGGGCTTGCACTTTTTTTTATATCTTACAAAGCATAAAAACAAACATCCGTAAAAAAAATACGGATGTTTTCTCAACAGTTGCAGTTTGCAAGAAATATGTTATTATTGGTATTTTGTGTGATTTTATCACACTGTTATTGATATTATGCGACTTAGTTGTTTTATCACAAAACAACTAAATTATCAAGCTGTGTGAAATATCAAAATATCACGCTCGGGCAAGAGCGACGGAGTGATTTTTTTAATTTTTGTATTGAATATTTTCTCTCAATAGGTTAAAATAGAATATGTATTTGTAAGCGAAAGTCGTTTTTCAAATATTATTTTACTTTTTTATAAAAGAAAGGGAAAAAATATGAGTGATTTTGGAAATAACGTTGATTCGCTATTTAGTAAAATAGAAAATTTCGTATCCACCAAAACCGTAATAGGGGAACCTATGGTAGTGGGCTCGGTTACCCTTGTACCCCTTGTGGAAATATCCTTTGGTATGGGAGCAAGCGCAGATAACAGCAAGGCTGCAAAGGGTGTTAAAGATGCATCCGTTGCAGGTGTGGGCGCAAAGGTAAAACCCTCCTCCATACTTGTTATAAATGACGGCAATGTTCAAATGATATCCACTTCCGACAAGAGCAGTCTCAATAAACTTATAGATATGGTGCCGGGTATCGTGGATAAAGCCTCTGCCTTCTTTGCCGACTCCAATACGGAGGAAGAAGAGGACAGTGAAGATAAGTAAACTATGAAGGATTTTTTCAAAGAACAGCTTGTCAAAAAAGAAAAAACAGATAAAGATGCTAAAAGAAGGGGCTTTATAGTAGCTGTGGCTGTGGCGATAGCCGTGTTTTTGTGGGAGCCTATACAGTATGCGGCAGGGCAAAACGAAAAACTTGCTCCCGCCTTTATAACATTGGCAGCCATACTTTTAGGTCTTATAATATTCTTTGCCGTTAAAAAAATAAAGGAGCTTAATGTTGAGTACGAGTACTGTTATACCGACGGTATACTCGATATCGATATTATAAAAAACAAAGCCAAGAGAAAACAGGTGTTTTCGGGAAATGTGGAGGAGTTTGAGATCATGGCTCCCATAGACGAAAAACAGAGGATGTCCCTTTATTCTTCCCTGCCTTTGCAGGATTTTTCCAGTGCGGTAAAGAAAGAAAATACCTATGTTTTTGTGGCAACATACAAAGGTAAAAAGAAAAGATATGTTATAGAACCCCAAGAAGATATTCTCAAAGCTATGAGAGTCGACCTTGCGGGAAGATTTATAACTGCAAACATATAACCATGGAGGTAAGAAATGCACGAATTGATAATTGTACTTGACTTCGGCGGACAATATAATCAGCTTATAGCAAGAAGAGTGCGTGAGTGTAATGTATATTGTGAAGTTAAAAGCTACAAAACAAGCCTTGAAGAGATCAAAAAACTCTCTCCCAAGGGTATAATATTTACGGGAGGCCCTAACAGCGTATACGATGAAGCCTCTCCCAAGATCTCAAAAGAAATATTTGAACTTGGCATACCTGTTTTGGGTATCTGCTACGGTTGTCAGCTTATGAGCTATGTTTTGGGCGGAAAGGTAGAATCCGCAAAAACAAGTGAATACGGTAAAACAGAAACATGTTTTGATACCTCATCCCTTTTGTTTAAGTCCCTTCCTCAAAAGGGCATTACATGGATGAGCCATACAGACCTTGTAACGGCTCTTCCTCAAGGATTTTCTTCCATAGCACAGTCCTCGGAATGCCCCAATGCCGCAATAGCGGACCCCGAAAGGAAGTTCTACGGTATGCAGTATCACCCCGAGGTGCTTCACACCGAAAACGGCGTAAATATGATCAAGAATTTCCTTACGGAAGTTTGTGGTTGCAGCGGCGATTGGAGTATGGCAAATTATGCCAAAACAGCCATTAACGAAATAAGAGAAAGGGTAGGAGAGGGCAAGGTGCTTCTTGCTCTTAGCGGTGGCGTAGACAGCTCCGTACTTGCAGCACTTCTTTCTAAGGCAGTAGGTAAAAATCTTACCTGTATCTTTGTAGATCACGGTCTTATGCGTAAAAACGAGGGAGACGAGGTTGAACAGGCTTTTGCCGATTGGGATGTTAATTTCGTAAGAGTAAATGCGGGAAAGAGATTTTTAGATAAATTAAAAGGTGTTTCCGACCCCGAAACAAAGAGAAAGATAATAGGCGAGGAATTTATAAGAGTATTCGAAGATGAGGCAAAGAAAATAGGCAAGGTGGATTTCTTGGCACAAGGCACCATCTATCCCGACGTTATAGAATCGGGTACGGGAGATGCGGCGGTAATAAAAAGCCACCACAATGTAGGCGGTCTTCCCGACTATGTTGATTTCAAAGAGATCATAGAACCCCTTCGCTTGCTTTTTAAAGACGAGGTAAGAGCCCTTGGTACGGAATTGGGTCTTTCCGATGTCCTTGTATGGAGACAACCCTTCCCCGGCCCCGGTCTTGCCATAAGAATAATAGGCGACATTACAGAGGAAAAGATAGCTATACTCCAAGATGCAGACGCTATCTTCAGAGAAGAAATAGCCATAGCAGGCATGGACAGAACCATAAACCAGTACTTTGCTGTTCTCACTTCCATGAGAAGCGTAGGTGTAATGGGTGACGGCAGAACCTACGACTACACCCTCGCCCTAAGAGGCGTAACCACCACCGACTTCATGACAGCCGATTTCGCCAAGATACCCTACGACGTTCTTGCCAAAATAAGCAACAGAATAGTAAATGAAGTCAAAAACATCAACAGAATAGTCTACGACATAACAACAAAGCCACCTTCAACTATTGAGTGGGAATAATTTACAAACTTTTGTAAGCCGCTTAAACAGCGGGTTTCAAAGTTGACAACGCCGTTTTGACAACAAAATGGCAACAACAATTCAATTTCAAAGACCTTACCGACAAACTGTGTGTTGGTAAGGTCTTTTTTCTTATGAGTTTAGTATCTCATCCGGATCACTGATAGCAGAATGAGGGTAATTGTATCTCCAATTATCATATTCTTCTTTTGTTATCTCATCATTAAGGCATTTCTCCGACATCTGCTGCCATGCAAGGAATTTATCAAACAGAACAGGGTAATGGTCATTAAAGACCTTTTCGGGCGTAAGGCAGAGTTCACCGTCGATATTTTTGATTTTCAATCCATACATATCTTCAAGTGCGAATAATGTCATCATCAGGCCGTTGTAGGTGTCTATTTCGGGGACATTGATAGCCTCGGGGCTGACATCCAAAACGTCTGCAATGCTTTTGAGCATATCTTCTTTCGGAACTCTTGCCTCGGATTCGTATTGGGCGATGCGCACATCGCTTGTTTTGTCCGTAAAACCGACAGCAAGACCGAGCTCTTTTTGGGTCATACCCTTTAAATTTCTGAAATATTTGATTCTTTGTCCGATTGCCATATTTTCCACCTCTAAACATATTTGTTTTACCTATTGTAACATATCTAAAACATAAATGCAACAAAAACTTAAACAAAAAAGTTAAGAAATTTTAAAAACCCACTTGACTTAACGCAAAATGTTTAGTGCAATGTATACCATCACACAACTAAACAAATATGTTTAGGTTAAATAAGTACGAAAGGGGGCAGATTTTATGTCAAATTTTATGAGTGCCGCTGATGTGGCAAAAGAACTTGGTGTCGGCAGGACTAAATCACAGCAGATAGTTAAAGAACTTAACGCCGAGTTAGAGAAAATGGGCTATCTTACTGTACAGGGCAAGATAAGTCGAAAGTTTTTTGAGAAAAGATACATTTATAATGAGGAATGATTTAAAAAAGAGGGGAGAGATCATATGTCAAAATTCATTACAGCCGCAGAAGTGGCAGAGGAACTGAATGTGTCAATGTCCTGCGCATACAAGATAGTGCAAAACTTGAACGAGGAATTAAGGAAGATGGGTTTCTTTACCTTTTCGGACAAGGTAAACCGCAAGTTTTTCGAGAAGAAATTTATGTACGAGGGGGAATGAGTATGTCGGTCTACAAAGACAACAAAACAGGAACATGGCGAGTTTTATATCGCTATACGGACTTAAACGGCGAGCGTAAGCAGACGAGCAAGCGAAGTTTTGCCACAAAGAACGAAGCGACCTTGTGGGAACACGAGCAGATGTTAAAGCAGGACAGCAAGTTGGATATGACATTTGCAAGTTTCTATGAAATTTACGAGCACGACAAGCGTATGCGTGTTAAGGAAAACACTTGGGAGTCAAAGGCACATATCGCAAGAACGAAAATACTGCCGTACTTCGGCAAACGAAAATTAGACGAGATAGAGCCGAAAGATGTTATCGCTTGGCAGAACATTATGATGAAAGCAAAAGACAGCAGGGGTAAAAGTTATTCGGAGAATTATCTCAAAACGGTGCATAGTCAGTTGAGTGCGATCTTCAATCACGCTGTCAGATACTAAAATCTGAAAGTCAACCCTGCGGCAAGAGCGGGAACAATGGGTTCGGAGCACCGCAAGGAGATGTTGTTCTGGACAAAAGAGGAATATCTGAAGTTTGCGGAAGCTGTTATGGATAAACCGATTTCCTACTATGCTTTTGAACTTTTGTATTGGTCGGGTATAAGGCTTGGCGAACTTCTTGCCCTTACGCCTTTTTAGTGAAATGTCAATATAAAATACAGGATTTTTACGGGAAAACCCGCACTCCGAAAAACTATAAAATACCAATGAGTTATTATAACAAAAGGGTATAGCAAAGTTTTCACTATACCCTTTAATAAGATAATATTTTCCGAAAGTATTTTGCTTTAGGAATTCCTTCCCAAAACATCGTGAAATACTGTCATTTTATCTTATATCACTCTTTTCACAACAGGTATAATACCACAAACTAAATTTCATTGCAATAGTATATTTGTAACAATTTTTTATTTACT
>JAFSVK010000029.1 GCA_017444985.1 Bacillota bacterium | reverse complement strand
CTATTGAAGTAAAATTGAGATAGCTTGTTCGAGGACTAGGAAATGGCTCGAAGCCAATGTAGAGCATTGGTGAGAGACATTGACGACTAACCTTTGCAAGATAGCCAATTTTACGATTTATGACTTTTTAGAGGTGCCCATAAAAATATCCCCCGCCGCAACGCACAACAGCAGGGGACATAGGGGAATATACTCCCAAGGGGTTCGCACCCCCCAATCAGATGGTTCGTTATTATAATAGCACAACTTTATATCGGTGTAAACGCTTTTGACCATTCGGTAAAATAAGTGTAAACAATGATAACCCAATGTAAAATTATTGTAAAATTTCAACAAAAATTTCACATAAAATTAACAAAAAAAAGAAATATTATTGTATTTTAAAATAAAAAAAGTTGTAAAATACCGATTATATCCACTTTTTACCTTTATGCAAAAATACTTGTAATTTTTAATAAAAAATAGCATTTTGCATAAAAAAATATTGATTTTATATAAAAAAGTGGTATAATAAAGTCAATAACGCTGTTACAGGTTGCTATTATACAACGGTAATGCTTGTGTAATATTTTTGTACAGCGAACTTCAACGGGTATAAACCCGATAAAAAAGGAGGATAACAATACATGAAAAAGAATGTTAAAGTGTTTGTAAGCCGTTTATTGGCTTCGACTATGGTTCTTTCCGCTATGTTCGGCAGCGTATACGCTAATGCCGAGGAAACTGTGGAAAGCGTTGTTCAGGAAGTAGCTGAAGATAGCGTTGAAACAGCTGCCGCTGTTGAGTCCGACGATTCTTCCACTCCCTTGGAGCTTGCAGAGCTGGGCACACCCGAGGCAGGACAGACCTACTCTGTAGATTTCTCCACTTTGACAGATACAACAAGTTTAGCAGGTCTTGCATTTGCTGACAATATGCTTCAGTTTGATGCAGGTGTGGGTGCATATTGGCACGACACTCAGCATGGTGCCGCTGTTATCGGCGGAGATACATTCAAAATCGCTGTCGCAGGCAATGCCACCGTTACATTCAAGCAGTGCCAGTACGGTGCCGCAGGTACCTTCGATGTAACAAACTCCAAAGGCGAGAGTGTTGCTTCCGTAGATATCAAGGCAGCATCCGCAGACGGAGATACCGTCAGCTTCGATTACAAGGGCGAGGCTGATACCCTTACGGTTACTGTAAACAACGGCAATAAAGAGAGCTATCTCCACGCTGTTACCATAAAGAATGCCAATGCTCCTGTAGGTGAGGCTCAAAGCTTTGAGGTATGGTTCGACGATTTGGCAACAGATGTTGACGGTATACCTACCTTCGACCAGCAAGAACTTACAGGCGGTATATATGCCGACACAAAGATAAAGCTTATAGGTGAAGGCACAACAAAGTTTACACCCAACGGTGGAAATGCCGCTTTCATGAACCTTACAAGAGCAGGAAAGACTGTTAACGCTTACAAAGCAGGTGCAAGAAACAAAGATGCAAATAACATCCTCACTCTTCCCGACTACGGCGATGGTACAGCTCTTTTATTATCACCTGCGGCAAACGGTACCGCTGTAGTATATGTATTTGCAGGTAATATTGTAAGAATTCACGATTTCAACGCAACAACAGGCGAGAAATACGGATATACCGATACGACCACACCTATAGAATATGCCGCTTTCAAAGTAGAAGCAGGTCACACCTATGTTGTTTCCACAACAGGTAAGACAAACAACTGCGGTTTCTGTGGCGTTGAGTACACCGTAGATGAAGATGTGGATATCAATGTTGAGGCTTGGTCAACTCCTGCCGAGAGTTCCTACAACTTCTCAAACTCCACATTCAAGCTTTATGATGCTTTCCTCGGTAACGAAGCCGCTACCCTGGATGCAAGCACAACATCAGTAAAACTTACAAAGGGTCACTCCTATGTTGTTAAGTCCGACGATCCCGCTGTAGGCGCTACTTTCGCAGCTACAGGCACAGATACATTAAAGATCACAGACGATGTTACATCCTTAAAGCTTGACCTTGTGGAAATTCCCGATGTTCAGTTAACAGGTTCCCTTATCACAAGCGACGGCGGCGCAAACGATGTTACATCCCTTAAGTTTGTAAGCCCCTTAAGCGGTAATGAGGCTGTTGCAACAATAGACGGCAACAACTACAGCGTTACACTTAAGCCCGGTGAATATCAGGCTGTTATAGAGTCGGAAAAATATACTACAATAGACAGAGCAAGCGTTTTACAGGATGAAGAAAACAAAGACGATGTATACCTTAAAGCTCTCAGAAGCGAAGGTCTTTTCGATCTTCCCACAGAGGTAGGTAACGGAAAGTCTAACCTTCAGTTTGTAAGTGCCAACGAGGCTGCTCCCATAAAAGTAAACAACTCTACTTCCATAAGAGCAAGCCAGGGCGACAAGATCGTAGTTCCCGTTAAGGGCGGACAGACAGTTGCAGTTGCCGGCTGGTATGCAGGTACATGGGATATCAACGGCGAGAACAGTGTTACAGCAACAAGCAGCAACAATGCTTCTCATCCTGCAGTAAACTACTACACAGCAGCTCCGGATGCTACGGAAGTTACTATCAACATTACAGGCGAAGGTGCTAACTACCTCTACTGGATCTATGTTGGCGACAACCTTGAATATACACCCGGTCTTACTATTTCCGTACCCGGCGACTTCGATACATTCAAGGAAGCAAATGAATATATCAAAGTTCTTAAGGACAGACCCGAAGGCGAAGACGGTAGAGTAACCATCGAAATGACAGCCGATGTAGAAGAACAGGTAGTATTCGATTCTCCTTACGTAACATTAAAGGGTAACGGACATCAGCTCTCCTGGTACTACGGTGTAGGTTCCTTCTACTACTCAATAGTAGAGTCTACAGGTCTCTATGACGAAGAACTTTTCTACGACAAGTATTCAAGCGTAGAAGGTAACGGTTCACTTTGGGGTGGTGTTGCTATCATAAGAGGCAACAACTTCATCGCAGAGGACACCACATTCAAGAACACATACAACTACGAAGTAACACCTAAGGAAGAGGCTGACTTCGCTCACGCTTCCGGTTCCCTTCTTTCCGAAAGAACAGTAGGAACAGATGTTACTGTATATAAGGCAAAAGAAAGATCCAACGCTTTCTATATCGAAGCCGACAACATCGAAGTTTACAACTGCAAGATACTTTCTTCTCAGGATACTTTCGGAAGAAACGGTTCTGCAAACAACGGATACCATGTATACGTTAAGGATTCCGTAATCGGCGGTAACACAGACTACATCTGTGGTGAATTCTCAGCTGTATTCGATAACTGTGAACTTCAGTGGAAGACATACGCAGGCGATGCTTCCAACAACAGCAAGATCGGTATGATCGTAGCTCCCAAGACCAGTCCTTACATCTTCCGTAACTGTACCGTAACAACAGACGGTGTTGCTACAGATCCCGTAACGGGTCTTTACGGTAGAACTTGGGGCCAGGGTTCCAATGCTACATTCTTCAACACAGAGACAAACGACCACATCGGTCAGGCAGGCGATACAACTATAGGTTGGAGCTACATGTCATCAGGTGATACAGGTTCAACATTCTACGAACTTAACAACATGGTAAACGGCACTGTTTACGAAGGAACAAAGGCTTCCCTTTATCCCGATGTAGTACAGCCCGCAGTTCTTCCCGATGCACTTGTAAATTCCTACACAACAGATGCTGTTGTCAGCGATGTATTAAATGAATGGGTTCCCGTTCACTATGAATTTACTTCAACATTCGGTGACAGTGATAACGACAGTCAGGTAACAGCTAACGATGCCGCTTTATCACTTCAGTACACATTAAAACCCGAAACATTGAAGAAGGGTTGGAATGACGGACAGTACAATATGATACTTTCCGATGTAACAGGTGATAATGCCATAACATCCGCAGATGCTACCAACATCCTTCAGAAATCACTTGATGCTACTTACACCTTCCCCATCGAAGCAGTGAAGTAATAAAAACAAGGGTTATCCCCATAATATCTAAATAACAAAAGCCCTTTTGGAACCTATGTTTCAAAAGGGCTTTTTTAGGAGTAAATATGGAACACATATCTTTAAAAGCAAGAGCCAAAATAAATATCACCTTAGATGTACTGGGTAAAAGAGATGACGGCTATCACGAGCTTGAAATGATAATGCAAAGCGTAAATCTTTGCGATAATATATTTATAAAAAAAGATATACACTCACCCCAAATAAACCTTAGCTGCGAGGGAAGAAGGCTTCCCGAGGACGAGAGAAACTTAATGTACAGGGTGGCAAAGCTCATAAAAGAAAGGTACGATATAAATGAGGGTATAGCCATGAAGCTTAAGAAAAATATACCCGTAGCCGCAGGCCTTGCAGGGGGCAGCAGTGATTGTGCCGCCGTACTTTACGGCTTGAATATACTTTTTGAGCTTAACATCCCCTTTGAAGAAATGCTTGATATGGGAAAAAGTTTAGGTGCGGATGTGCCCTACTGCCTTATGCGAGGCACAGTACTCGCCTCGGGTATAGGAGAAAAATTAAGGAGACTTCCCCCCTTCCCCAACTGTTTCGTCCTTCTTGCAAAACCCCCCGTAGGAGTCAGCACCGCAGGAGTATTTGCCGACCTCTCCCTTGAAGAGACCATCCCCCACCCCGACAACAAAAGGGTAACAGAGCTTATAAAAGAGGGAAAGCTTCAAGACATCTGCCAAAATATGCAAAACAGCCTCGAAGCCGTAACAATAAAAAAACACCCCATTATAAACGATATTAAAAAAGAAATGCTGGAAAACGGTGCCTTGGGCTCCATGATGAGTGGCAGCGGCCCCACGGTATTCGGTATATACAAAGACTACCCCACAGGCCTCGCCTCTCTAAAAAAGATACGAAAAAAATTCGGATTTAAGGAGATATACCTTACAACGGTATATAATGTAAGAGCAAACCACAGTGAACTTTAATGACCCAAAAAGGACTTTTTCATTGAAAAAGTCCTTTTTAGGGTGCTTAAAATTTAAAACATCATTTTTTTAATAATTATAATTTGTTGGTGTGTACTACCTTTATTGTTTTGAGTGGTACGAATAGCTTTGTGAGCATAGGTGTCGGTTGCTCCTTCGTCAGCCCTATGGGCTTCCTTCCCCTACCGGGGTGGGTACCTCTCCGTCACAGCTCCGCTGTGCCACCTCCCCTTTCATGGGAGGCTTTTCCGTTGCCTCGGGTTTTATTTTGATTTCTTACTTTGTTGTCATTTCAAAATATATCGCCATAACTTCCCACGTCGCCACATCGACACCTAAGCCTCGCCTGAAAGGAGAGGTGGCAGCTTTAGCTGACGGAGAGGTTCCGCCATAGAGATATTTGTAATTACCAAAACCAACGCCTGAAAAATCAATTTTTTCGCTTTAGCTAAAAATTGATTTTGGTCACTAAATTATCATTAGTACCACCCTTTTTCTATACCCTGTCATAGGTTTTCAAAACCTCTCAAACAGCAGCTTTGAAAAGGGCGGTATAAATTTGATTATGATGTATCTTATTATATTTTCACGAAAATGTCCGACAAATCGGTGTAAGATTGGTGTAAAACCGTTTAGTTGATTGAAATGAATTTTTCTTCTAATTAGCGGAGTTCTGACACCGGATGTGCTTGCAAAAAAAATGAAATGCAATAAAAAACTGCCATATTTTTATGACAGTCATTTAAGTTTATTAAATTGTTTTATTAAGGGAACCTCTAAAAACTCATAAATCGTAAAATTGGCTATCTTACCCGAGTACGTCGTCAATGTCTCTCACCAATGCTCTACATTGGCTTCGAGCCATTTCCCAGTCCTCGAACAAGCTATCTCAATTTTACTTCAATAGCACTTTTTAGAGGTACCCTTAAAAAATTCAATCCGTAAACTCAAGTTCTCCTATAAAGGGGATGTTTCTGTATTTTTGTGCATAGTCAAGGCCGTAACCTACTATGAAGGTGTCGGGGACATCTATACCCTTCCAATCGGCATTTACATCCTTTTGTCTTCTTGAAGGTTTATCTATGAGGGTACATATTTTAACGGAGGCTGCACCTCTTTTTTCAAAAAGGTCTTTAATGTAGTAGAGGGTGTTTCCCGTATCTATAATATCCTCCACTATAAGTACGTTTTTATCCTTGCAATCAAAGGATACATCGGTTTTTACCTCTATATTGCCCGAGGATTCGGTGGCATTGCCGTAGCTTGATACGGTCATAAAATCCATTACCACATCCCCCTGCATCTGTCTTACAAGGTCTGTCATAAATACTGCTGCGCCTTTAAGTATGCACACCGCATACACTCTTTCATCTGCGTAGTACTCGCTTATACTTTTGCCTAAGGCGGCAACTCTTTTTTTAATAACGTTTTCGGGTATAAGAACTTTTATATTCTCCAAAGATCATACCTCCTTTTCAAATATAACATTTTCGCCCTCTGTTTCCTTTACTCTCATAAAGCTTGAAAAAACTTCTTGTGTTTCTCCGTCACTTTCATTGCAAGAGGCATAGACAACACACAGGTGCAAGCTGTAAAGACCGAAATTTGCCACTTTTTTTAGGGCCTTTTTAATATGGTCTTTACAAATGTTTTCTCTTATATCGTATTTAATATAGGCTCCGCCCCTGTAATCAAAGTCGGTAAAATATATTTCTCCTATATTTTTTTCTTCCTTCTTTACAGTAAAGTAAAGGGCTTTTTTAGCTTTATATTTTGAGTAAAAGTCCTCATCCATACCCTCTTTTGTAACAGGTATGAGGGTAAGAGCTTCGGTTTTTATCGGTTCTGTCTCGGGGGTATATTTAAGTTCGTTTTCTATTTCAAAAAAATACTTTCTTGCAAAAAAGTCGGGTCTGTATCTGAGCTTTGACTTTCTCAAGCCCTCATCGTCTGCATCGTCTTCTCTGTTTATCCACTTTATATTTTCCGTAGCAAACATATTTACAAATTCCTTTAGTATCGTGGGGTATATGCCCTCATAGGAATGCAGAGCCTTTTCTATATGTATTATAAGCATATCTCCACATATTTCACCCAGGGAAACACCTATAAGCTTATCACCCAAAAACATACCCGCTGTTTTAAGTATGCTGTTATCTTTTATCTTCAGCATTTTTTGTGAGGCTTCCAACTCCTGCAAAGCCTCCTCATCATCCTTTTCAAAGGTAGCGCCGTAGTCTTTAAAAAACTCCTCTATTGCCCTTTCATCAGAGTCTGTAAGAACTCTGTATACAGCTTCGGGATAAAGCTTGTGAAAGTTATTTATATGGTTTCTTTGAGTGGAGTATTTTCTTCCCGCAAAGGTTTTGAACTTTTCCGCTTCATACACATAATCACACCAAGACTTTACCTGTAAAAGAGAAAAATAAGGGTAGCGTGTCAAAAGATACTGTGCCTTATCCTCTGGTATTTCCACAAACGCCGGGGCTATTTCATTGGCTATACAGTAGTCTTCTATTGCTTTTAAGGCTTTTTCGGTGTCCGCTCCTTCCTTTGGCACAGGGTAATCGAAGCAATATTCATTTCTATACCTGTTTCTTACAAGAAGATTATTTTCATATACGGTATAACAGGCATTACTCATAAATATGCACATGATTTTTCCCAGTGCGGAATACTCGCATAAACCGTAATCGCAATCCTTGTAGAAGCTGTAAAGTAATTCAAGGTCTTTTTCCGTTATAGGTTCAAAATTCAACATAACTATTCCTGTCCGTTCAACATAAGGGATGTAAATATGACAGCATCTATAATATCCGCATTGCCGTCGGAGTTGTTGTCATAGGTTTGGGAAAGTTTTCCCTTGTTTATAGCTTTTAGCTCTGTAGCTACATCCCCTATGGTTATTCTTTTATCGTTGTTTGCATCAAGGCTCGTATAGTTCTTAATACCTGTGTCGGCTAAATAATCGGTATCCGAAACAGTAGGCTGTGTTATATAGTCCTTGTAGCCGTTTGTACTCATATCGTGCAACTCTTCTTTTGCAGAGTCATCTTTGGTAAACATATAAGTGTAGGCGGAGGAGGCATTTCTTGCTCCCGCCTCTCTTAGGTTGTCTGTCCAAGTAGGGTCTGCAAAATATATTTTATCTCCCATAACGATACCCGTCCACTCGTGGGAGGAAGAGGTCAGTATACAGCACTTTACTCCGCTGAGGTCACACAAATATTTAAGTGCCTCCGCATAGCCTTCACATACGGGGTACTTTGTGCTGTCATCATACTTTGAATAAACAAATACGGAGGACATATTAAAAGCCTTTGGATAAAGGGTGTAATTTAGCTGCATATCGCTTGCGGGATTGTAGGTCGTAATGTCTGATATGGTGTCGGTAAAGTAAATGACTTTGGCAAAATCCGATAAATTATCGGGCATAGCCTCTATGATCTTAGTCGATTCTTCCTCTATGACCTTAAGTTCCTCTTGAAGGGTGGCAAAACCCTCTTCACTGTTGTAGCTATCATTAAGATAGTTTGTACCGCTGTTTGATGAAACATTTAATGTAACACTTAAAACTCCGCCTCTTAGGGAATAGCCCATATTTACACTGAACTTAGTCAGGTCTACGAAGTACATATCGGGTCTGTCGTATTCAAAAAAAGCATACAAAGCTGAACTTATCTCGCTTGTTTCGGGCTTAACATACTCTTGGTAGGCTTTGCTTGCGGTATATGAACTCGGCACATTATAAGTAACGGGGGATGAAACGAGGTTACCCGTATTCAAAGAATTAAAATTCTCTGCGTTTTCTTCCAAAAGGTTGTAGAAAGCCTTCCCCAAGTTTGTTTGAAGTCTCTCTCCGTAAATATAAGGGTTATCATCGTCGGAGAAAAGGGTTATTTTTGCACTTCCTCCCAAAGCTATGGCGGGTACATATTCGCCCTCTTCAAGCTTTTGTATATATTCTTCTCTCTCGCCCTGCCAAAGCACGGGATTCAAGGCTCCCGCACTTGCCGAAACAGCGTTAAAAAGCAGTGTGACAGCCGTTATGATCGCAAATGATATTTTATTTTTCGTATAATCACCTTCTTCTATAAGCTATGAAATTATTGTATCATAGAAAAAAACTTAAATCAATATAATTTTCGCCCACCCTGTTTCAATTTGTAAAATTTTTTTAATAAACAAGCCACGGTAAATATGGTAAAATTATTTGATAAAACAATATACTACATCGGAGGCTATAATGTCTGAGAACAATACACAGGAAAACAATTTAAAAAATATAAAAGTAAATATAGGTGCCAAAAGCTACAACCTTTACGGCGAGGATCCTTCTCATATTGCGGAGGTAGCTTCTTATGTGGACAACAAGTTAAAGCAACTTAATGCCGCTTCATCATCTTCCATACTTAAGAACGAGAACTTTCCCATAATACTTGCTCTTAATATAGGCGACGACCTCTTTAAGGCAAGAAAGGAGCTTGAAGAGATAAAGGCACCCCTGCCTCCCAAAACCGAAGAAAAAAGCGAGACGGAAAGCAAAATATCCACCCTTACCTCGGATATAACCCAAAAAGACACGGAGATAGCCAATCTTAAATACAAGCTTTCTCAAAAAAGCACCGAGGCGGAAAGCCTTTTAAGCAAAAACGAAGAAACGGAGAAAAAGAACGCCTCCCTTGAAACAAGGCTTCAAAATGCGGAAAAGAGAATACAGGATAAGTCAAACTATATATCCACACTTTTGGATAAGATCTCCGCAAAAAACAAGGAACTTAACAACCTCAGCACAAAGCTTGCGGAGAAAAACACGGCTCTTAACGAATTAAACAGAAAAAGTGCGGAGAAAAACGTAAAACTTTCTACCGTAAACAAAGAAAGAGATGAGCTTGCCATAAAGCTAAAGGCTGCCAACACTTTGGTAAAATCTTTACAAGAAGAGTTGGAAAAGGCAAGAGAGGAAAATCAAAACTCAGAGCTTGTTATAACAAAGTCCAAAAACGAAAGCAAAGATATTATAGAAAATCTTACCGCAAGGCTTTCGGATACCAGCACGAAGCTTGACAGGATGATATACGACTATGAGACACTTAAAAAAGAGTTTCTCTCTTTCCAATCCACGGAAACAGACTCTCAACTTCAAAGTGCCTTTGCAAAACTGCGTACAGAAAATATAGACCTTAGAAGAGAGCTTGACTTTATAAAGAGCAAAGGAAATGACAAAGAATAAAAAGCCCGAAATACTTGCACCCACAAGCACATTACAAAGCGTTATCGCCGCCCTTAATGCAGGGTGCGATGCCATATACATAGGCGGTAGCCTCTACTCTGCAAGAGCCTATGCCCAAAATCCCGAAAACGAAAGCCTTGAAAGCATTATAAAAGAATGCAGACAAAGAGGCGTAAAGGTTTTTGTGACTGTAAACACCCTATATAAAGACAGTGAATTGCAAGGTGTTCTTGATTTTATATCTAAGATATACTCCTACGGGGTCTACGGTCTTATAATACAGGATCTTGGGCTTTTTTCCCTTGTAAAAGGGAAATTCCCCCACCTTAAGCTTTCCTGTTCCACTCAAATGACGGTGCACTCCTCCTTGGGAGTAAAAAAAATGAGTGCCATAGGCTTTGACAGGGTAGTGCTTGCAAGGGAGCTTTCTTTTCGGGAGATCAAAACCATAAAAGAAGAAAACCCTCATACGGAAATAGAAATTTTTGCTCAAGGTGCCCTTTGCGTAAGCTATTCGGGGCGTTGCCTTTTAAGCAGTGCCATAGGCGGAAGAAGCGGAAACAGGGGGCGGTGTGCCCAACCTTGCAGAATGGTCTACACACTTTACAAAAATAACGAACCCTTAAAAAAAGGCTATCTCCTATCCCCCAGAGATATATCCACACTTCCCGATATGAAGGATATTTTACACTTAGGTATAGACAGCCTTAAAATAGAAGGCAGGATGAAAAGCCCCGAATACGTTTATCAAACCGTATCCCTTTACTCAAAGTACCTAAGCTCCGCCTACGAAGGAAAGCCCGAAACTCCTTCAAAAGAGGATATAAACGCCCTTCTTTCCGTATTTAACAGAGGCGGGAAGAATACGGAGGGCTATCTTAAAAACTTTGCGGGTCTTGATATGATGAGCGGCTACCCCAAAAACACAGGGCTTGAGGTGGGTAGGACCCTTTCGGGAGGTAAAAAAGTCACTATAGAGTTTTTCGAAGATATGAAGGCAGGCGACGGCATTGAGATATGGTCAAATAACCACACGGGCACAAATATAAACTTAAATGTCAAACGAGCCGAAAAAGCCCTTATAGCCCTTAAAGAGCCTGTTAAAAAAGGGTCTAAAGTATTCAGAACATTTGACAAAGCCCTAAACGACAATCTTAAAAAGAACTACCAAAATATTACAAGACAGCTTGATGTGAATGTAAAAGCCATATTAAAGACAGGAGAAAAAGCCGTATTACGCCTTCCTCAATACAACATGGTACTTGAGGGGGATATTGTAACAGAGGCTCTTTCCTCTCCTCTTTCAAAAGAGGACGTTACACAAAGACTTTCAAAAAGCGGCAACTCCCCTTTTAAATTCCATGTGGATATAGAGTATATGGAAGAAAATGTGTACCTTCCCGTTTCTTCTTTAAACAATATAAAAAGGGATGCTATAGAGCTTTTATCCCAAAAGCTTACGGAAAAGAGACCCGATATTACCCTTTCCCACAGTATTAAAAAAAGAGAATATCCCAAAAACAAAAAAATATATGTACGCTGTGCCTCAAAAGAGCAAACGGAGGCTGCCCTTGAACTTAATGTTGACAGAATATACACCTTCGTATATGATAGAGATATGTATAAAAAAGCAAAGGAAAGGGGCATAGAGTATTATATTGCCCTGCCCCAAATAACAAGGGGAAATGAAGAAAACTTCTTTTCTCTTGAGTGTGACGGCTTTTTGCTTTCCTCTCACACAGAGGTGCCCGAGGGCATAAATGTGGCTTTGGATCAAAGCTTTAATATTTTTAACGGTGCTTGCTATGATTTTTTGGATGAGACCTACAAGCCTACCTCCCTTACCCTCTCTACGGAGCTTAGCTTAAAAGAGCGTGAAAACATAGGTGGTGAAAAGGCAGAATCCATAATTTACGGCAGAGTTCCCCTTATGACTACCCATCAATGTCCCATAGGTTTATACGAAGGGCAAAAACAAAGAGGCAAATACTGTTCTCGTAAGGGTAGCAAAGGCAAATATGAGCTTTTATCCCTTACTCAAAACAAATACCCCGTAGTAAGAAACTGCGAAGAATGTTTTGCCATGATACTTTCGGATAAACCTTTGTATATGTTAAATAATGCGGAAAAGCTTAAAAAAATAAGTATTTTCGGCTTGAATTTCACAACGGAGAACAAGAAAGAGACCTTTGATATCATAAAGGAACATATAGCCGTTTTAAAAGAAGGAAAAATGCCTTCTCATACTCCGGGGGAATATGACAGCGGGCATTTTTTCAAAGAGGTGCTGTAATTTGATATATTGCTTTATTATCATAGCAAAATACTTGTATTTGCTTTATATAGGTATATTTCTCCTTGACGGGCTTTTGATAAGCCTATCAAGGCAGGGTGTTATAAAAGTGGATATTGCAAAGAAACTTTCAAATCAGAGATTGCAAATAATGCTTATGCACATTACCGCAAGCATTATATTTATATCCACAGCGGAGGCCTCCCGTCTTCAAAGTACGGTGACCTACTGTGCCGCAAATATACTCCTTGCTTTTTTTGCAAACCTTATATTGCGACTTGTATACAAAAACTCTGCCCACGCCTTGTATAACTGCATATTTATGCTATCGAGCATAGGCCTTATAATGCTATACAGGTTAAACCCCGCCCTTGCCTACAAGCAAATGTTTTTTCATATAGGAGGCATTGCCATACTTTTGCTTTTGCCCCCTGTTTTGACACTGCTTCCAAGGCTTGACAAGTTTAAAATACTATATATTTTAATATGTTTTGGCTTACTTATAGCCACGCTTAAAATGGGCACGAGCCAATACGGTTCCAAAAACTGGCTTAAAATAGGCTCCTTTGGTTTTCAACCCTCGGAGTTTATAAAAATACTTTTTGTACTCTACCTTGCCTCGGCATTTTCATCGAAACCGAAATTTTCGGCTGTTATAGTCCCCACCCTACTCACTTTGGGTGTAATAGCCTTTTTGGTGGTGCAAAAGGACTTAGGCAGCGCACTTATATTTTTTATGACATATCTTGCCCTGCTTTTTATAGCTACGGGCAACTACCTGTATGTACTTATGGGACTTGCAAGTGTAAGCTTCGCCTCTGTTATAGCCTACAAGCTTTTCTCCCATATAAGAGTAAGAGTGGCTATATGGCAAAACCCTTGGAGCGATGTTACGGGTGACGGCTATCAAATAGCCCAATCTCTTTTTGCCATTTGTACAAGAGGTATTACGGGTATAGGTCTTACAAGAGGCTACGCCCAAAAAATACCCGTAGTGGAAAGAGACTTTATATTTGCGGCGATATGCGAAGAATTCGGAGTGATATTTGCCATAGGGCTTATATTTTTGTTTGTGCTTTTGTTTTTGGAAGGTGCCAGATGTGCCCTTAACTCCAAAAGCAGATTTTTAACGCTTATGTGTGCGGGACTTGCGGCTGTACTTGCCTTCCAAAGCTTTATAATAATAGGTGGTGTGGTAAAGTTCATACCCCTTACGGGTGTTACGCTTCCCTTTGTAAGTTACGGAGGTACCTCACTTTTGGTATGCTATATCATTATAGCCATAATACAGTGGGTATTTACAAGAAACAACAAATATACGGCTATGCCCGCAGTAGATACGGTACCTGCTATAGACACGGAGTTTTTGGATATACCTCAAGAGGAGTCGGTGGATCATACAAATATATACCCCTCCGACAGACCCGAAGAGACTTTCTCTCTTAACGATGCCATACCTCCCAAAAAAGCCAAACCCGAAAGAAGGAAACCATTTTGAAATCAGCCATAAAAAAAGTATTTTGGGTGTATACCTTTATGTTCCTTGCCCTCTCGGTATATTTGGTGAAGATAACGGTATACGACTCCAAAGACTTTATATATCAGCCTACAAACCCAAGGCTTTCCCAAAGTAGAGAGGATATCAAACGAGGTTCTGTACTTGACTGCAAGGGTCAGGAGTTGGCATACTCCCAAAAAGAGGGAGACAGCTACAAAAGAGTATACCTTACGGAAGGAAATCTCTCCCATATATTGGGCTATGTGGACAACGGAAAATCGGGTATAGAGGCATACTGCAATTTCGACCTTGAGACCGTGGATTTTGAAATAATGCAACAAATAAGCTCACTCTTGGGAGAAAGCGAGGTAAGAGGCAACAATGTCTACCTTACAATAGACTTAGATGTGCAGAAGGCTGCGGCTGAAAGCATGGGAGACAGGCGAGGAAGCGTTGTTGCCATAGAGCCCGAAAGCGGAAAAATAATATCCATGCTCTCTAACCCTACCTTTGACAGCAATACCATAAAAGAAAATTGGGACGAGTTAAATGCCGATGAGGATAACTCCCCCCTTTTAAACAGAGCCACACAGGGACTCTATCCCCCGGGCTCCACATTTAAAATAATAACTGCCGCGGCGGCTCTTTCCACCGACCCCGCTCTCGGGGATTTTGAATACCGTTGCTTGGGTGAAGCGGACTTCGGGGATACCCTTCTCCACTGTTTTAACTCCGCCGCCCACGGCTATGAGGATATGACGGATGCCTTTGCAAAATCTTGCAACACCTACTTTGCCACGGTAGCACAAAACATAGGCAACAACGCTCTTATAGAAGCTACGGAAAATTTCTGCTTCAATAAGCCCATAGACTTTCCCTTGCCTGCAAGAGAGCCTATATTTTCACTTAAACCCTCATCACAAATAAACGAGTTGGCGGAAACCGCCATAGGACAGGGGAAGACCCTTGTAACACCTTTGTATATGGCAATGGTGACCTCTGCCATAGCCTATAACGGTATGATGATGCAGCCCCATATCATAGACAGGATAGAGTCCCCCTTTAATACCGTAAAGTACAAGGCGAGCCCCGTACTTTTATCTCAGGTCTGCAGTCCCGACAACGCTTTCAGGATAAAAAATATGATGATATCCGCAGTAAACGAGGGTACCGCAACACAATCTCAGCTCTATGTAAATGATGAGCCTGTACAGGCCGCAGGGAAAACAGGCACGGCGGAAAACGCTTCGGGAGAAGATCACAGTTGGTTTGTCGCCTTTGCTCCCGCAGACGATCCCAAAATAGCCGTAGCCGTAATACTTGAAAACTCGGGGCACGGTGACAGAGCCGAGTATATAGCTAAAAATGTAATGGAAACTTATTTGGAGAAATAAAATATGGCATTTGACGGTGTAACTCTACAGGCACTTAAAAAAGAAATAGACGAAAAGGTACTTGGAGCAAGGGTAGATAAAATATATCAGCCCTCTTCAAGCGAACTTGTTATGGGTATAAGGAGTTTAGGCAAAAACTACAAACTTTTGTTTACCGCAAATGCCTCTAACACCAAAATACACTTTACGGAACAAAACTTTGAAAATCCCCCTTCCCCTCCCCTTTTTTGCATGGTGATGAGAAAGCATCTTCAAAGCGGTAAAATAATAAAAACGGAACAACCCTTATTTGACAGAATAATAGTTTTTTATATAGAATCCCTTAACGAAATGGGGGATTATACCGAGAAAAAACTGATATTCGAAATTATGGGCAAGCACTCCAACATTATACTTACAGACGAGTCCGATACCATATTGGAGGCTATAAGACACGTAGGAAGAGATATAAGCTCCGTAAGAGAGATACTTCCGGGAAGAAAATACACCGCTCCCCCCTCTCAGTCAAAGAGAGACCCTCAAAGCTTAGGAGAAGAATTTTACGATATTGCGGAAAACAACAAAGAAGAGGAAATATCAAAAATACTCTATAAAAATTATACGGGACTGAGTCCGAGAACAGCAAACGAGATCTGTTACAGAGCGGGACTTTCTCCCACAGACCACCCTTTAGAGCTTGAAAGCGAAAAGTTAGACTCTCTTTTTAAAGCCTTCAAGAAATTCTTCTTGTTTGAAAACTTCCCAAAGCCTGCCTTGATATTCGAAAAAGGAGGCAAGTGCCTTGATTGTGTGCCCTTCCACCCCTATCACGCAGAGGGTGCGGGCTACGATATAAAAAGCTTTTCCTCAATGTCGGAGGCGGTGGAGGTTTTTTATAGCAAGAGAGATACTTCCTACAGGCTAAATCAGAAAACAGCCGATATTAAAAAACTCCTCTCCCAAAACATAGAAAGATGTATGAGGAAGGCACAAATACAGTCAAAGACCCTTAAAGATATTGAAAACAGAGACTTTTTAAGGCTTAAGGGAGAACTTTTGACCGCAAATATATACGCTTTGAAAAAGGGTATGGAAAGTATAGATTTACAAAACTTTTACAGTGAAAAAGGGGAAAGTATAACCATAAAACTTGACCCCAACAAGACCCCCTCCGAAAATACTCAAAGCTATTTTAAAAAATACGCCAAGGAAAAAAGGACCTTTGAGGCTTTGCAAGAGCAGATAGTTTCAAACGAACAGGAGCTTAACTATCTTCAAAGTGTGCTTAACTGCACGGAAAACTGCACCTCGGAGGCGGATGTGGCTCAAATACGTTCCGAGCTTTCATCTCAAGGCTATGTTAAAGAGAAAAAAGGCAAGAGAGAAATGAAAAAACAAAGCCGTTCTCTTCCTTTAAGCTTTACCTCTTCCGACGGCTTTACGATACTTGTGGGGAAAAACAACATTCAAAACGACGAACTGACAATGAAAAAGGCAGGACCTAAGGATATGTGGTTGCACACCAAAAATATCCCGGGCTCTCATGTTATAATATTCTCGGAAGGCGGAGAAATACCCGATACCACCATAACTGAAGCAGCCATACTTGCCGCCTACTACAGCAGTGGCAGAGGTTCTTCCAAAATACCCGTAGACTACACTTTAAAAAAATATGTTAAAAAGCCTGCAGGGGCAAAGCCGGGCTTTGTAATATATGAAACAAACAAAACAGCTCTCGTGGTACCCGATGAAGAAAAGGTCAGAACTTTGGAGGAAAACAATGCAAGAAAAAATAACCGAGCTTCTCAATGAGAAAAACATGAAAGAACTTAAAGCCACACTTTCATCCATGAAGCCCGCCGACATAGCCGAGTGTTTGGATAACCGACCCTCGGAGGATACGGTGCTTCTTTTCAGGCTCCTGCCCAAGGAATTGGCTGCCGAAACATTCACATACGTTGACAGCGATACTCAGCAATCACTTATAAATATGTTTACCGATGAAGAAACGGAAAGCATTATAAACAAAATATTTGCCGACGATGCCGCAGACCTTGTGGAGGAAATGCCTGCGGGAGTAGTTAAAAAGATACTTAAAAATGCCTCTCCCAAAAGGAGAAATGCCATAAACGAGCTTCTAAACTACCCTTCCGAAAGTGCGGGAAGTATAATGACCATAGAGTTTGTAAACTTCCGCCCCAATATGAGTGTTGAGGAAGCTTTTGCCATAATACGAAAAACGGGTGTTCACAAAGAAACTATATATACCTGTTATGTTATAGATGAAAAGAGAAAACTTTTAGGTACCGTCTCGGTAAAAGACTTGCTTTTAAGCGACTACTCCGCCAAGATATCCGACATTATGGACTCTAATACCATAAGCGTAAATACAGGGGATGACAGGGAGTTTGTGGTAAAGCAAATGTCAAAATACGACATTATGGCTATACCCGTAACGGATAACGAAGAAAAACTTGTGGGTATCATAACGGTAGACGATGCCATGGACGTATTTGTGGAAGAGCGAGAAGAGGACTTTGCAAAGATGTCGGCTATGGTACCGAACGAGGAAAGTTACTTTAAGACCTCCACCTTTACCCATGCCAAAAACAGACTTGTGTGGTTGCTTTTCCTTATGCTCTCAGCCACCCTCACAGGCGTTATAATATCAAGATACGAGGCTGCCATAGCCTCCGTGCCCATACTTGTATCCTTTATACCCATGCTTATGGATACGGGAGGTAACTGCGGTTCTCAAAGCTCCACCCTTATAATAAGAGGTCTTGCCCTTGATGAGATAACACCCTCCGATGCCTTTAAAGTACTCTTTAAAGAAGCGGGGATAGCCATGCTTGTAGGTGCTGTTCTTTCTCTTATAAACGGGCTTAGGATTTATTTTATGTACAGAGGAAAAGAAGATATAAATTCTTTTTCACTTGCTCTTACCGTAAGTCTTACAATATTTTTAATAGTATTCTTATCGGAGGCGATAGGCTGTCTCTTGCCTATAATTGCCAAAAAACTTAAGATGGATCCTGCCCTTATGGCAGCTCCCCTTATAACAACTATTATAGATACTGTGGCAATAGTTATATTTTTTAATATAGCTTTGGCAATATTGCCTGTTTGACCGTAAACACCACGGTTTCACCTATATTTTAATGTTTTTTTCAAAAAAAATTTAAAATTCAAGCAAAAAAATGTTGACATTGAAAACAAAATGTGCTAATATATCTCTTGCTTGAATAATCCTCGATAGCTCAGCGGTAGAGCATCCGGCTGTTAACCGGAGGGTCGTAGGTTCGAATCCTACTCGGGGAGCTTTCCAAGGCCCGTTGGTCAAGCGGTTAAGACGCGGCCCTCTCACGGCTGAAACGGGAGTTCGATTCTCCCACGGGTCATCACTTCTTTTTAAGGCTTTAAAAAGAAGTTTTTTTTCGAAATAAGGCGACATAGCCAAGTGGCTAAGGCGTGGGACTGCAACTCCCTGATCCCCAGTTCGAATCTGGGTGTCGCCTCTCTAAAAGAAGGCAAGGAGAAGGAATATCCTCTCTTTGTTTTTTTTTTTTTTGCTCAAATATCCCTTTCTTATATTTTTACTCTTCCCATTTTTATCCGTCTCTTTGCACAAATCTCAAATTGTATAATTGTATATTTTATCGTATTGACCTCCTATGTAATATAGCATAAAATGAACAAAAGTGTGGGGTTGAACAAAGCTTTGATTTTCTGAAAAATCTTCTTGAACAGGATAAAACATATCTTCAATCGCAGTATTCGGTGGAATCATGGGCTTTCATAAACCAATTGTCACTCATGTTGGTTTACAGAATTTATAACAAACTCCAT
>JAFSVK010000028.1 GCA_017444985.1 Bacillota bacterium | reverse complement strand
TCGTAAAATTGGCTATCTTGCCCGAGTACGTCGTCAATGTCTCTCACCAATGCTCTACATTGGCTTCGAGCCATTTCCTAGTCCTCGAACAAGCTATCTCAATTTTACTTCAATAGCACTTTTTAGAGGTACCCATAAATAGAAGGAACGGGGACTGTGGAAAATATAACACAGTCCCTTGCTATATAAAAATATGGAACTTGATCCCCACCACCCTTTATATACGGCAAACGACTATTTTAAAGAGGTTTTCGGCGAAAAAATAATAAAAATAACTCTTGACGGAGGTTTTACCTGTCCCAACAGAGATGGCAAACTTTCAAATAAGGGCTGTATATTCTGTTCTACGGAAGGTTCGGGCGAACAAACAAAAAGAAGCCTGCCCTTAGAAGAACAATTTGAAAGCATGAAAGAAAAAATGGCACCCAAATGGGGTTACGGAAAATATATGGCATATTTTCAACCCTTTACAAATACCTATGCAAGCTTGCCCATGCTCGAGGCGATGTTTACAAGGGTAGCGGAGTTTAAAGATGTGTGTGCCTTGTCTATAGCAACAAGACCCGATTGTCTCGAAAAAGAAAAAATAGAATTTTTAGGGGCTCTTAATAAAAAACTTCCCGTATTTGTGGAGTTGGGACTTCAAACCTCAAATGAAAATACCGCAGAGTATATAAACAGGTGTTACCCGAACTCTGTTTATGCCAAGGCTGTGGAAGAGTTAAAAAAAGAAAATATAAACATTGTTACCCACATTATACTGGGGCTTCCCGGTGAAGATATAAAAGATATGGAAAAGAGCGTGAACTTTGCCGTAGAAAGCGGTACAGACGGCTTGAAACTGCAACTTTTGCATATACTTAAAAACACCGCTCTTGGGCATATATACCAAAAGGAAAAGTTCCCTCTTTTTGATATTGAAAGCTACACCGATACCATTGTGGCATTGGCTGAGAGGATACCGCAAAATATTGTTATACACAGGATAACCGGGGATGCTTACAAGCCCTGTATAATAGAGCCGAGATGGAGCCTTGACAAAAGAAGAGTGCTTAATATGATAAGCAAGAAGTTTTTGGAAAGGAACACCTTTCAAGGCAGAATATTAAAAGAGAAGGAAACAGAGTATGAATAAAGATGTTGTTACGGATGAAAATAAGCTGATACTGCTGTATTTTTTGCACCACATGGATATCCCCACACCATGGACAAGATTACAGGAGTTTTCACAGGAGTATATGGACTATTTTACATTTCAGCCTATACTTAAGGAAATGCAGTACAACGGTCTTGTGGAGAGTATAAGCGAAGAAGACAGAGAAGGGGAGTTTTACGCTATCACAAATGAGGGCAGAAGGTGCGTGAACTATTTTTCAAAAAGACTTCCCCTTTCAAAAAGAGAGGAAGTTCTTGCCTATATCAAGAAAAACGGAGACGGTATTAAAAAAGAGTACGACATATACGCAAACTACTTTAAATACGATGAAGATCAGTATGTTGTAAAGTGCGGTTATGCGGAAAATGACAGATATCTTATAGAAATGAACCTTTCCGTATTCACAAAGGAACAGGCAAAGCTTGTGAGAAAAAATTGGAAAAATAAGGTGACAAAACTTTATTCTTTTGCCATAAAGGAACTTTTAACAGAGGATGAAGAGGAAAAGACGGAGGAAAAATGAAGATACTGCTTGCGGAAGACGAAAGAGAACTTTCCGATGTTCTTGTGGCTTTGTTTAATGCCAAGGGCTTTGAGGTGGATTTGGCGGAAAACGGGAAACAGGCTTTGGAGCTTTCACAAAAAAACAGCTATGATATTATGGTGTTGGATGTTATGATGCCTGTTATGGACGGCATAGAAGCCCTTAAAGAAATGAGACTTGGAGGAAACACCACACCCGTTATAATGCTTACCGCAAAGTCACAGGTAGATGACAGGGTGGAAGGCCTTGATGCGGGAGCGGACGATTACCTTACAAAGCCTTTTTCAGTAAAGGAACTTTTTGCAAGAATAAACTCCCTTGCAAGAAGACAGGGACAATATACACCCAAAAAGCTTAGCCTTGGCTCTGTGACACTCAATAAGGAAGAGTCGGAGCTTATAGGTGTAAATACCGTAAGGCTTGCGGTAAAAGAGCTGGAAATGATGGAGCTTTTTATGCTCAACAAAGAAAAAGAGTTACAGACAAAGGATATATATTTCAAACTTTGGGAAAAGGACGAAGATGCGGATGAAAGTATAGTTTGGGTATATATCTCCTTCTTAAGGGATAAGTTAAAGGCAATAAATGCGGATATAGCCATTGAAGGGGAGAAAAACGGCTCCTTTAAGCTTGTTAGGGTATAATATATGATAAGAAGTCTGCAGAAAAAGTTCATAATCGTTGCCTTAATATCCGTGGCAGTGGTTATAACCACTGTTCTTGGTATACTTTACCTTTATTTTCATATCGGTACCTACAACAGGATATTCGGTATGATAGACTTTATAGCTAAGAATAACGGAGAAATGCCTCTTGCAATATCCGAGGAACCACCGGGAGATATCGATTTTACCGAGGAGTCTCCTTATTTTACAAGATATTATACCGTAGAGGTGGATAAAAACGACAAAATATCTTACTACAACCTTGATCATATAGCGGCGGTAAATGGAGAAGATGCCGGGGAGTTTGCTCAACTTATACGAAGCAAGGGAAATGTAAAGGGTGTTATAAAGCAGGATGATATATTCTATGCCTATAAAGCTACGGTAAGAAGTGACGGCGGAGCCATAATAGTATTTCTTGATTGTACGGAAAATATACTCTACTTAAAACGCCTTATGCAAAACTCCATTCTTTTGGGAGTGGTTTGTGTATTGTTCTTCTTTTTGGTGATAAGTGCCGTGTCGAAAAGGGCTATAAAGCCTATGATAGACAATATACAAAGGCAGGAGGAGTTTATAACAAATGCGGGGCATGAGATAAAGACCCCCCTTGCCATAATATCTGCAAATACCGAATATTTAGAGATGATACAGGGTGAAAATCAATGGACAAAAAGTACATTGAATCAAACCCAAAGGCTGACGGTGCTTGTAAATAAGCTTATAAGGCTTACAAAATTGGGTGAAGAGGACAGCAGTGCAAGAAGCGATGTGGATGTTTCTTCCGTTGTGAGTGAGAGTGTAAAAGCCTTTGAGGTACTGGCTCAAAAAGAAGAAAAGAAACTATCCTCCGACATAGAAGAGGGCATAGTTTTAAGTGCCGTTAAAGAAGATATTAACGAAATAGCCTCCATACTTACGGACAATGCCGTAAAATATTGCGATGAAGGCGGCAATATATCCGTATCTTTAAAGAAAAATACTTTCTCGGGTTTTACTCTGGAGGTTTCCAACACTTACAAAGATGGAAAAGACATAGACTACGAGAAATTTTTCGATAGATTTTACAGAGAAGACCACTCCCACAACAGCAAAAAACAGGGCTACGGTATAGGTCTTTCCATGCTTAAAGCCTATGCCGAAAAGTACAAGGGAAAAATAACGGTCTCCTACAAGGATGAGAGCATAAAGTTTAAATTTACGGTATAAATATCTCAAAAGCTCCGAGATAGTACTTCGGAGCTTTTATATATGGGCGGGACTCTAAAAAAACTCATAAATCCTTTATTGTTAAAATACGTTGACAGATCTATGTTTTTTATATTAAGTCCCGCATATATATATATATATATCAATATGTATATTTGCAATGAAAATATGAGGGGGAGTTTTTTATCCCTCATTTTTCTCTCACTCCCGCAAGGGCGAAAACGTCCACCTTGGCTCCTGCTTTTGACAGTACTTTTGCGCATTCGTTTAAAGTGGCACCCGTGGTTATGATATCATCTATTATGAGTATGCTTTTACCCTTTACATCCTTTGTAAGGGCAAAAGCTTTTTTTAGGTTTGTTGCCCTTTCCTTGGCGGAGAGGGAGCTTTGCAAGGCGGTGCTTTTTTCTTTTTTTAAAAGTGTGTCAAAATTGATATTTGTAAGTCTTGCGGTTTCGTAGGCTAAAAGTTCCGCTTGATTATAGCCTCTTTTTCTTTCGTCTTTATTGTACATAGGTACGAAGGTTATAATATCGTATTTTGCGTTGTGCTTTAAGAGGTGTTCAGCCATATTTTTGCCGAAAAATGTAAAATACAAAGGGTTTTGTGAAAATTTAAAGTCGATTACGGCTCTTCGTATCTCATCTTTATATTCGTAAAGACAGTAGCCTTTTTCAAAATAGAGCTTTGTCATATTGCACAGGCTGCACCGTCCGTCGTGGTCTATGGGGCGGGAGCAGATATTACACCTTTTGCCTTGGTAGGGGCGTACCCTTTCCTCACAAGAAGGGCAAAGAGGGTAGGGGCGTTTGTACTCTACCGCCTTTGAGCAAAACATACAGTATCGAACATAAAATATATCCAAAAATTTAAGCTTATGGGCTATTTTAAAGAATGTTCTCATTGTCCCGATACTGCTATGGAAGGGAAGAACAGGGAAGGAGAGCCTACACCCGAAAGATTGAAGCTTAGGTCATTTCCTATAGCTTCTACATTCTTTAAAAGTTCATAGAAGTTTCCAGCAATGGTTATCTGTTCCACGGAGGATGAAAGAGAGCCTTTTTCTATTAAAAAGCCTTCCGCAGCCAGTGAAAAATCTCCCGAAACAGTGTTGGCACCCGAGTGGAGGCCCGTAACATCGGTGATCAATATGCCACCCTCAGCCTTTTTTAAAAGTTCCTCGAAAGAAGTTTTTCCTTTTTGTATATAAAGGTTTGTGGAAGATACTCCCACTGTGGATTTAAAGTTTGCCTTGAAGCCGTTTCCCGTGGTTTGGGTACCTGCTGTGGCGGCGGTTTTAATGTTGTGGAGGAAGGTTTTAAGTACACCCTCTTCTATAATGTTTTTCTTTCTGCAACTTACACCCTCATCATCAAAGGGGCAGGATGACATTCCGCCCTCAAGCAGGGGGTCATCCGTAAGGGTGAGAAGAGGGGAGGCTATGGTTTGGGAAAGTTTCCCTTTTAAGAGGGAAAAGCCTTTATTTACAGCCTCTCCCGAAAAATTCCCCTCAAAGGTGGAAAGTATGTCGGCAAAGGTCTTGTTTTCTATTATAATGGGATAGTATCCGCTTTTTACACTTTTGGCATTAAGGCTTGCAACTGCTTTTTTTGCCGCTACCTCACCTATGTTTTTTCTCTTTAACTCTTCTATGTCTCTTCCCACATAGTAGTCGTACTTTTGCTTTACGGACTCATTTTCTTTTGCGGTAACGCTTATATATGCCACTACGTAGTTTGTTTTGTTTTTAAGTTCAAGACCTGTGCTGTTGGCAAGGTATATGCTGTTTTCTCCGCTTTCCACAAGAGAAGATTCCACCATCTCCACTCTTTTATCGCAGGAAAAGGCTTTCTTTTCCGCATCGAGGGCAAGGGCTGTTTTTTCTTCTACGTCTACATTTTTTAAAGCTTCATCATAGGTATTTACCCGAGGATATTCTTCGGAGCCCGAAAAAATGTCCTCTTTTTCTTCGCTTTCGGATAAAAGAGCGTTCTCTGCCGCATTTTTAACTACGGTATCCAAAATATCCTCATCTGTTTTTTCGGAAAAGAAGTAGCCCATTTTACCCTTGTATATACCTCTGAAGGAAAAACCTCCGCTTTCCTCTTCTTTATATTGTTCCGTTTCTCCCTTGTATACCGATATCTCCGAGGAGGAACCCGATGAAAAATATATCTCGCATTTTTCAAAACCGTAGGCTTTGGCTTTTTCAAAAAGCAGTTTTTTGAAATTTTGTATGTCCATCAGCTTTTTCCTCCTACCGTGATCTCTTTTACTCTTATCATAGGCTGCCCTACACATACGGGTATGTTGCCGCTTGAGGCACCACACATACCCTCTGCCAACTTAAGATCCTCGGATACCATATCTATATCCTTTAAAATATCGGCTCCCTTTCCTATAAGGGTGGCACCTCTCACGGGTTCACATATTTTGCCTTTTCTTATTATATAGGCTTCATTTACGGCAAAATTGAAATCCCCAGTAGCGGGGTTTACGGAGCCGCCTCCCATATACTTAGCATAGAGACCGTAGTCGGTGGAGGCTATAATATCCTCTCTCTTGTCGGTACCCGCTCCGATATAGGTATTTGTCATTCTCGATACGGGAAGGTATTTGTAGCTTTGTCTTCTTGAAGAACCCGTAGCCTCTATACCTATTTTTCTGCCATTAAAAAAGTCTGTCATATAGGTCTTTAATATACCGTTTTCAATAAGAAGGTTTCTCTCCGTGGGGTGTCCTTCATCGTCTATGTTTGAGGAGCCCCAGGCGTTTTCTATGGTACCGTCGTCGTAGGCGGTGACCTTTTCGGAGGCTATTTTTTCTCCTATCTTTCCCGCAAATACGCTGGCATTTTTGCTTACGGCACTTGCTTCAAGGCCGTGGCCGCAGGCTTCGTGGAATATAACACCACCAAAGCCGTTATCTATTATTACGGGCATCCTTCCCGAGGGGCAATCTCCCGCCTTAAGCATGGTCACCGCAGAACGTGCGGCCTCTTGGGCAAGAGACTTAATATCAAGAGTCTTTAAAAATTCGGTGCCTTTGGAAGCTCCGGGACCGAAATATCCCGTTTGTTTTTCGTTTTCATCCGAGGCTACAGCCTGTATGGATACTCTTGTACGAACTCTTTTATCCTTTGTGTAAAGACCGTAGGAGTTTGCTATAAGTACATCTTGCACAGTGTCCAGATACCCCATGGAAGTTTGGGTTATGCTCTTGTCGTAGTCAAAGGCGGCACAGCTTCCTTCTTTAAGCTTGCCTACGATCTCGTTTTTGCTTATACTTCCGGGAATATACACTACGGGACAAATGTTTTTTTGAGGTATGCTTTCGTTAAAGGTGATAAGAGAAAAAGGTGTACTTCCCTTAAGGGCAAGAGCGCCGTTTTTTGCTATTTTGCAGAGGGTGTCTCTGTCTTTTTTGTTGGTGTAGAGGTATACCGTCTTATCGGCGTTTATAATTCTTATACCTACACCGAAGTTTATGCCGCTCAATATCCTTTCAGCCTTGCCGTTTATAAGGTTTATGGTATTTGTGGCAACATTTTCAACGAATACTTCCGCAAACTCCGCTCCCGTGGAAAGGGCAGAGGCGAGTATATCGGAAAGTGTGTTTTTATCTAACATATTTCTCTCCTTTATATAGTAGATATATAATAAAAAACCGAAGATAAATCTTCGGTAAAATAAGTTTAAAAACGATTGACAAAATGTAATTTTAATGTTAGAATATTAAATTGCACGATACATTATTCGGCACATATCCATAGCATATTATAACATTATTTTAGAAATAATGCAATATTTTTTTGTAAATTTTTTGTAAACATTATGAACATTGTGAACAAATATATTTACAAATCAATTTTACATAGAAAATTATCAAAGGAGTGAACTTAAGAATGGAAATCAGCAGACTTCATCCTGTGAAAAAAGGCAATGCTACGCGTATGAGCTACGCAAGAGTAAAAGAAGTTCTGGAAATGCCCGACCTTCTTGCCATACAGAAGGACAGTTACAACTGGTTTTTGAATGAGGGTTTAAAGGAAGTGTTTGACGACATTTCTCCCATTACCGACTACAACGGAAACCTTGTGTTGGAATTTCTTAATTTCAGAATAGAAAAGGAAAACACAAAGTATAACCTCACACAGTGCAAGGAAAGAGGGGCTACCTATGCGGCACCCGTGCGCGTAAAGGTAAGACTTCGCAACAAGGAATTTGACGAGATCAAAGAACAGGAAATATTTATGGGTGACTTCCCTCTTATGACGGAGGCAGGTACCTTTGTTATAAACGGTTCGGAGAGAGTCATAGTCAGCCAGATCGTTCGTTCTCCGGGTATATACTACACCTGCGAGAAGGACAGACACGGCAAAAACCTTCTTTCATCCCAGGTCATACCCTCAAGAGGTGCATGGCTTGAATACGAAACAGACTCCAATGATGTATTCCATGTAAAAGTAGACAGACAAAGAAAAATACCCATCACCGTACTTATACGTTCTTTAGGCTTCGGCTCCAATGAGGACATCAAAGAGCTTTTCGGCGAAGAGCCCAAGCTTCTTGCCACTATGGAAAAGGACTCCACCGCAAGCTACGAAGAGGGTATCATAGAATTATACAAAAGAATGAGACCCGGAGAGCCTCCTACGGTAGAAAGCAGTGAGATACTCCTTACAAACACATTCTTTGATGCCAAGAGATACGATCTTGCCACTGTGGGAAGATACAAATATAATAAGAAGCTTCTTTTTGCCAACAGAATAAGAGGCTGCGAGCTTTATGCGGATGTTGTAGATCCCGAAACGGGAGAGATAATCGCTCAGGAAGGTACAAAGCTTACCCTTGAACTTTGCAACACCATACAGGATGCAGGTGTAAGCTATGTGGAAGTAAAGACCGATGCCATAGAAGGCAGAGATCACACAAGGATACTTTCAAACCTTGCCGTTGATATAGACCCTTATATTGCAAAATTCGGCATTAAGAAAGAAGACCTTAACATAAGCGAGAAAGTATATCTTCCCGCACTTAAGGATATACTTGCGGAATTTGACGATAAGGAAAGCTTTATGACAGCTGTAAAGGCAAGAATGGGCGAACTTGTTCCCAAGCATATCACAAAAGAGGATATACTTGCTTCCATAAACTACTGTATACATCTTGACTACGGTATAGGAACGGATGATGATATAGACCACCTTGGCAACAGAAGAATAAAGGCTGTTGGCGAACTTTTGCAAAATCAGTTCAGAATAGGTCTTACAAGAATGGAAAGATCCGTAAGGGAAAAGATGACAAGTCAGGATCCCGATACCGTTACACCTCAGACCCTTATAAACATAAAGCCCGTAACGGCTTCCATAAAGGAATTTTTCGGTAGCCATCAGCTTTCACAGTTTATGGATCAGAACAACCCTCTTGCAGAGCTTACACATAAGAGAAGACTTTCCGCTTTGGGTCCCGGCGGTCTTTCAAGAGAGAGAGCGGGCTTTGAAGTTCGTGACGTACATACCTCCCACTACGGAAGAATGTGCCCCATAGAGACCCCCGAAGGTCCTAACATAGGTCTTATAAACTCCCTTGCTTGTTATGCAAAAATAAACAAGTACGGTTTTATAGAGGCTCCCTACAGACTTATAGATAAAAGCGGAGATGTGCCTGTGGTTACCGATGAGGTGGTATATGTTTCTGCCGATGAGGAAGAAAACTATATCATAGCACAGGCAAACGAGCCTATAGATGAAAAGGGACATTTCATAAACGAAAAAATAACTTGTAGAGACGGTAAAGAAAATGTTCAGGTAACCGCTGACAGAGTGGATATGATGGACGTATCCCCCAGACAGTTGGTTTCCGTAGCTACAGCCCTCATACCCTTCCTTCAGAACGATGACGTCACAAGAGCCCTCATGGGTTCCAACATGCAGCGTCAGGCGGTACCTCTTTTAACTACGGACTCTCCCGTGGTAGGAACGGGTATAGAAACAAAGACCGCAAGAGACTCCTGCATAGTTGTATATGCAAAGGAAGACGGTACGGTTGAAAATGTGGATTCCTCCAAAATAGTTATCAAAAACAACTTGGGAATATCCACAGAGTATGAGCTTCAGAAGTTTAAGCGTTCCAACCAGGCTAACTGTATAAATCAGCGCCCCATAGTTTCCAAAGGCGACAGCGTAAAGGCAGGGGATATCATAGCAGACGGTCCCTCCACTTCAAACGGTGAGCTTGCTTTGGGTAAGAACCCTCTCATAGGCTTTATGACTTGGGAAGGTTACAACTACGAGGATGCGGTACTTCTCAGCGAAAGACTTGTAATGGATGATGTATACACTTCCATACATATAGAAGAGTATATGTCCGAGGCAAGAAACACCAAGCTCGGTGACGAAGAGATAACAAGAGATATACCCAACGTAGGCGACGATGCTTTAAAAGATCTGGACGAAACGGGTATTATAAGAATAGGTGCGGAAGTCAGACCCAACGATATACTTGTAGGTAAGGTAACTCCCAAGGGAGAAACGGAGCTTACCGCAGAGGAAAGACTTTTAAGAGCCATATTCGGTGAAAAGGCAAGAGAGGTAAGAGATACCTCCTTAAGAGTACCTCACGGTGCAGGCGGTATCGTTGTGGATGTACAGATATTCACAAGAGAAAACGGCGGAGAGCTTGCTCCCGGTGTAAACCAATCCGTAAAGGTATATATTGCACAGAAGAGAAAAATATCCGTAGGTGACAAGATGGCAGGTCGTCACGGTAACAAGGGTGTAGTTTCAAGGGTACTTCCCGTAGAAGATATGCCCTACCTCCCTAACGGCAGACCCCTTGATATCGTGCTTAACCCCTTGGGTGTTCCCTCACGTATGAACATAGGTCAGGTACTTGAAATGCACCTTGGTCTTGCTTCTAACATTTTAGGTTGGAAGGTCGCTACCCCCGTATTTGAAGGTGCCAACGAAGAGGATATAGTTGAGACCTTGGAAATGGCAAACGACTATGTAAATACGGATTGGGACAGCTTCAAAGAAAAGTGGAGTGGGAACATCAACGACGATGTTATGAGCTACCTCTACGAAAACAGAGACCACAGAGAAGAGTGGAAGGGCGTAAAGATAGACCATACGGGAAGAGTTAAGCTCAGAGACGGTAGAACGGGCGAAGAGTTTGACAACCCCACTACAATAGGTTTCATGCACTATCTCAAACTCCACCACCTTGTAGATGATAAGATACATGCTCGTTCCACGGGACCTTACTCCCTTGTAACACAACAGCCTTTGGGCGGTAAGGCACAGTTCGGCGGACAGAGATTCGGAGAGATGGAAGTTTGGGCCCTTGAGGCTTACGGTGCAGCCTACACGCTCCAGGAAATACTTACCGTAAAGAGTGATGATATCGTAGGTAGAGTAAAGACCTACGAGGCTATCGTAAAGGATGAGAACATACCCGAACCCGGTGTTCCCGAGTCCTTCAAGGTGCTTTTAAAAGAACTTCAAGCCCTTGGTCTTGATGTGAGAATATTCGACAAGGATAAAAATGAGGTAGAGATCACCGAAGATATAGATGAAGACGGCGAGCTCAGAGTAGATGTCAATATGGAAGGCAATGAGCCTCCCGAAGAACAGAAGGAAGAAGAAAAGTCCGAGGACGATATTATGGGAGTTCTTGACAGTATCAAGATGGACGATATCGAAGTTGATTCCGATGACGATTTCGATGCCGATGAGGACTTTTCCGAGGATGTTTTCTCCGAAGCGGATCTTATGGCTGAGGATGAGATACTTGCAGACTTTGAGGACCTTACAAAGCTTCTTGACGGAAACGATGATTTCGATATAGACAATATAGATGATGAAGAGTAAAAGGAGGAAATAAAAACCGATGAGTGAAAACAAAGAAGGTACAGTTTCATTTGAATCAATTAAAATAGGTTTAGCTTCTCCGGAAAAAATCAGAGAGTGGTCTCATGGTGAGGTAACAAAGCCCGAGACTATAAACTATCGTACACTTAAGCCCGAGACAGACGGACTTTTCTGCGAAAAGATATTCGGACCCACAAAGGACTGGGAGTGTCACTGCGGAAAGTACAAGAGAATAAGACACAAGGGCATAATCTGTGACAGATGCGGTGTTGAGGTCACAAAAAGCAAGGTAAGACGTGAGAGAATGGGTCATATAGAGCTTGCCTCTCCCGTAACACATATATGGTATTTCAAGGGTATACCCTCAAGAATGGGTATACTCTTGGGAATGAGCCCCAAGGTCCTTGAAAAGGTAATATACTTCCAAAGCTATGTTGTTCTCGACAGCGGAGATACGGACCTTGTATATAAGGAAGTAATATCCGAGCAGAGATATATCGAAGCTATAGAGACCTACGGCTACGGCTCTTTCAGAGCTGCCATGGGAGCAGAGGCTGTAAAAGAACTGCTTATGTCTATAGACCTTGACAAGGAAGCTGCGGAGCTTAAAGCAGAGCTTGACGGCGCAACGGGTCAAAAGAAGATCAAAATAATAAAGAAGCTTGAAGTTGTGGAAGCTTTCAGAAATTCAGGCAACAGACCCGAGTGGATGATACTTGACGTTGTTCCCGTAATACCTCCCGACCTTCGTCCTATGGTACAGCTTGACGGTGGAAGATTTGCCACAAGTGACTTAAACGACCTTTACAGAAGAGTTATAAACAGAAACAACCGTCTTGCAAAGCTTATAGAGCAGGGCGTTACTCCCGATGTTATTATCAGAAATGAAAAGAGAATGCTTCAGGAGGCTGTAGACTCCCTTATAGATAACGGCAGAAAGGGTAAGCCCGTACTCGGTTCGGGTAACAGAGCTCTCAAATCTCTTTCCGACCTTCTTAAGGGTAAGCAAGGTAGATTCAGACAGAACCTTTTGGGTAAGAGAGTTGACTATTCGGGACGTTCCGTTATCGTTGTAGGTCCTACACTTAAAATATATCAGTGTGGTTTGCCTAAGGAAATGGCTATAGAGCTTTTCAAACCCTTTGTTATGAAAAAGCTTGTTTCCATAGGAAAGGCACACAATATAAAGAGTGCCAAGAGAATGGTGGAAAGACTTGAAACAGAGGTATGGGATGTACTTGAAGAGGTTATAAAGGAGCATCCCGTAATGCTCAATCGTGCACCGACACTCCACAGATTGGGTATACAGGCTTTCGAGCCTGTACTTGTGGAAGGTAGAGCCATAAAGCTTCATCCCCTTGTTTGTACGGCTTATAATGCCGACTTCGACGGTGACCAGATGGCTATACACGTGCCTTTGAGCGTGGAAGCACAGGCAGAGTGCCGTTTCCTTCTCCTTTCTCCCAACAACCTTTTAAAGCCCTCCGACGGTAAGCCCGTTACCGTACCTACACAGGATATGGTACTTGGTATCTACTACCTCACACTTGAAAAAGATGGTGAAAAGGGCGAAGGTATGATATTCAAGGATGAGAATGAGGCTCTCCTTGCTTATGATAACCACGTTATAACACTTCATGCCAAAATAAAGGTAAGAAGGACTATCACCGATAAATACGGTGTTACGGAGTCTGCTTTGGTAGATACCACCGTAGGACGTGTTATATTTAACGAGATAATACCTCAGGACCTTGGTTTTGTAGACAGAACAAAGCCCGAAAACAAGTTTAAGTACGAGATTGACTTCCTTACAACAAAAGGCGAGTTAGGTAAGATAATAAGCAACTGTATAAGAAAGCATCCTTCTACGGAGACTTGTGTTGTGCTTGATAATATAAAGAGCCTTGGTTACAAGTTCTCCACAAGAGCGGCACTTACCGTATCCGTTGCTTTCATGGAGATACCTCCCGAAAAGCAGACACTTATAGACGAGGCGGAGAAGGAAGTTACCAAAATAACCAAGATGTACAGAAGAGGTCTTATGACCGATGACGAAAGATACAACAAGGTCATAACCACATGGCAGAACACCGATGATAAAATAACAAAGGCGCTTCTTTCAGGCCTCGGAAAGTACAATGATATATACATGATGGCTAACTCGGGTGCGAGAGGTAGCGATAAGCAGATAAAGCAGCTTGCGGGTATGCGTGGACTTATGGCATCTCCTACGGGTAAGACTATCGAGCTTCCCATAAAGGCAAGCTTCCGTGAAGGTCTTACGGTTCAGGAATACTTCATTTCCGCTCACGGCGCAAGAAAGGGTCTTTCCGATACGGCTTTAAGAACAGCCGACTCGGGATACCTTACAAGAAGACTTGTAGACGTATCTCAGGATATGATAATAAGAGAGTTTGACTGTGCTACCCACAATAACGGCGTTATACCTTATGCCGAGGTAAGTGCCTACATGGAGGGTAATGCTACCATAGAGCCTCTCAAAGACAGGATCGCAGGCAGATATTCCGCTGAGGATATCGTAGATCCCAAAACAGGTGAGGTCATCGTAAAGAGTGATACTCTCATAAATCAGGATATGGCGGAAGCCGTAGTTGCTGCGGATATAGCTTCCGTAAAGATAAGAAATATACTTAATTGTAAGTGTCATAACGGTATTTGTTCCAAATGCTACGGCTCCAATATGGCAAGCGGTAGACAGGTAAGAATAGGTGAGGCTGTAGGTATAATTGCCGCTCAGTCCATAGGTGAGCCTGGTACACAGCTTACTATGAGAACCTTCCATACAGGTGGTGTATCGGGTAACGACCTTACACAGGGTCTTCCCAGAGTCGAAGAACTTTTCGAGTCGAGAAAGCCCAAGGGTATCGCCATCGTGGCAGAGTTTGGCGGAACCGTAACTCTTAACGATACCAAGGAAAAGAGAAAAGTTATAGTAACAGCCGCAGACGGTGCTTCCAAAGAGTACGATATACCTTACAGCGCAAGAGTAAGTGTCAGAAACGGTGATGTTATAGAGGACGGCGATCCTATTACTGAAGGCTCCATCTACCCTCAGGATCTTATAAGAATAAAGGGTGTAAGAGCTGTACAGGATTACATTTGTAAAGAAGTACAGAAGGTTTACCGTCAACAGGGTGTTAATATAGATGATAAGCACATCGAGATCATCATAAGACAGATGCTCAGAAGAGTTAAGGTAGAGTCAAGCGGTGATACCGAGCTTATGCCCGGTGAGTTGGTAGATTGGTTGGATTTTGAAGATGCTAACAAGAAGGCTCTTGACAATGCAGGCATAGCCGCAGAGGGTACAAGAGTACTTATGGGTATCACAAAAGCCTCCCTTGCTACAGACAGCTTCTTCTCTGCCGCATCCTTCCAGGAGACTACAAGAGTTCTTACGGATGCAGCTATAAAGGGTAAGGAAGATCCCCTTATCGGTATAAAAGAAAACGTTATAATAGGTAAACCCATCCCTGCGGGAACGGGTATGAGCATCTACAGACATATCGACCTTAAGTTAAGCAAAGGCGATTGTGTGGAAGAAGAAGAGTAAAATACTTATAATAAAGAACGGACTTAGGGCAACTTGAGTCCGTTTCTTTGTTTTATGGAGCTATATTTTGGTTTGGGTGATAAATTATAATTTATCGAGCTGAGGATAGAAAAATCGAATTTTTATACGCGGATGCTAAAATTCGATTTTTCTCTTTTGATTTTAGTCGATAAATTTTAATTTATGGGTGTGCACTACCTTTATGGTTTTGAACGGTACGGATAGTTATTTGGGCATAAGTGTTGGTTGCTCGATCGTCAGCCCTATGGGCTTCCTCCCCCTCCCGGGGTGGGTACCTCTCCGATGCAACTCCCGTTGCATCCCCTCCCCTTTCAGGGGAGGATTTTTTGTTATCGCTTGTTTTGATTTTATGGCTTACTTTCTTGGCGGTTCAAAATATGTAGTCATAACTTTCCGGGTTGCCGCATCGACATCCCTGCCTCCCCTGAAAGGGGAGGTGGCAGCTTTAGCTGACGGAGAGGTTTTGCCACAAAGTTATATTAGTAATTATCGAAACCAATGCCGGAAAAATCAATTTTTTTTGCATTTGCTAAAAATTGATTTGGGTCAACAAATTTGGCTCACTAAATCAGCGCTTAACGAAGCCGAAAAAAAATCGACTTTTTCGTGTAAGCTAAAAATAGATTCTTCTCATAGATCCATTTCAACAACACCTAAAAATAAGAACAAAACCCCTGTTTTCCTCCCTAAAAGAGCAAAAAACACCCTATTTTGATAAAATTGAACAAAAAACCGTCAAAAACCCCTACCTTTTTTGGGCTAAAAAAAGTTAAAATTCTTGTTGACAGAAAACTTTCTTTGTGGTAATATATTTAAGCTGTTGTTGAGACAGCGACTTGAACATTGAAAACCGAATAATCAAAGACGAATTGTTTTAAACTTATCCCAAAAATTCCTTTTATTGTAATAATAAAAGAACAGAGAGCCAAGTCTGTATAAAAGAATGGCATATAGTCAGCAAATGAGCTG
>JAFSVK010000027.1 GCA_017444985.1 Bacillota bacterium | reverse complement strand
TCCAAGCAAGAATTAGAAGAACGCATATACAAATATTTTGAAGAAATCAACGAGGATCCTGTCGTGTACCATTGGGGATGGAACCTGGAAGATGTAGACTCTAACGAGGATGTCAAGGCACAAACTTTGATATCGTAAAATGTACAGCTAATTGCAGACCGTTATACTAGTGGAGAATATGAAATAGTTAATGGACATCATAGATGGTTAGCGGCAAAAAAAACAGGGTTGAAAAGTGTTCCGATAAAGATAGCAAATTATGAGAATTAATATGAGTGAGTTATGAAAGAGTACAATTATAAAAGTATCAAGAAGTTTAATAAATTAGGAATTGAATTTAAGGACGGATGTATCATTAATTTTAATGAATGCAGAGAAAATTGGGCTGATAGTCGAAAAATAAACAATACTGATACAGTTTGTGTTGCAGATAGGTTTTTTTCTATTAATTACTCATATTTTATTTTTTATACTAACGAAAGGATTAAAATAGTATTTACAAAATCCATTTTTCCTTGGGATAACAAACATAGAAAAAAATTTCTTGAAATTCAAATCGGATTAAATCGCTATGGATATTCATCATTCGATTGTTCATAAATGACAACACAACATCTAAGACACAGGAACGGAGGGGTGTCTTTTCGACATATTGAAAATATATCATAATGTATACCTATGATAGTGCCGGTGGAAGATGTCATGATAATGCAAGATGTGAAAGTATGTGGGCAAAGTTGAAAGAAGAACTTCTGTATAGAATGTGTAATACAGAGAAGATGACTGTAACAGAGGTAAAAGAACTAATATGGAGGTACTTTATGAGCTATTGGAATAATCGATGGATATTTTCTTCGAATAATGGTTTGCCTCCTATGGTTAAGAGAAGGATGTATTATAAAGGCAAATTAGATAAAGTTGCATAAAAACAGTTCTTCCATAAACGATAATATCGGGGGCTACACCCCCGAACCCCTGTGCAATTACGTTTTAGGAGTGATTGAAAAACAATCACACCTAAAATGTAATTATAAAAAATATTTAATGGTAAAAAATTGTGTGAGAAAAGTGTAAAGTAAAATTGACAACTTCATTATAATCTGCAGATAGCAACCCCCGACCAACCCTCGGGGGTTCACTATTTGTAATCAAAAGCCGTACAACAAGAATGACAATATATAATGCTATTTACAAAATCACCCATAAAATTAAAAAATTGTGGGCTATTTTATAAATACAATCTTGACAACAAGGGTAAAAATAATTATAATTTATAAAAAGAACCGCAAAACACAAAAATTGCGGATGTTTTTGCAAATTTGATGGGGTGAAAATATGTTTGATCGTTCGATGTGTATTGCTCAATACGGTTCCGATTATAAAATACGACAAAAGCTTGCGGCGGGGGAATTATTTAAGGTTGGGAAATCGGTTTATTCCACGGATAAAGATGTTCCCGAAATTGCGGTATTATCTTTTCGCTACCCCGAGGCTATAGTAACTTTGGACAGTGCGTTTTATATATACGGTTTAACGGATGTTATTCCCGATAAACACTATTTAGCTACCAAACGAAATTCAACGAAGATAAAAAATGCTAACGTTCAACAGATTTTTGTGCCCGATAGCTTTTTTGAACAAGGTGAAGAAACCTTGATTTACAGAAATTATGCTATTCGGATCTACAATAAGGAAAGAATGCTTGTGGAATTATTACGATATAAAACAAAACTACCCTTTGACTATTACAAGGAAGTTTTGCTTAATTATCGCAAAATAGTGCATAAGTTGGATATTCAGAAAATACAAGATTATGTATTCGAAGCTCCAAAAAGTCGCAAAATTATGGAGACATTACAATTGGAGGTGTTATAAATGGCTGATCTTACGGAAATGGCGGCAAATATGAGAAATGACGGATATTCGGAGGCAAATGCGGAAGCTAAAGTATGCCAAGATATTATTTTAAAGGCTATCTCCGAAAGCGATCTTAATCGCAATATTACCATAAAAGGCGGAGTGGTTATGAGAAGCATTACGGGTGATCTGCGTCGAGCAACGCAGGATATGGATCTGGATTTTATTAAATATTCCCTTTCCGATGATTCTATACATAAATTTATAGACCACCTTAATTGCCTTAAAGGTATTACGATTCGAATAGATGGGGAAATAACCGAGCTATCTCAGCAAGAATATAATGGGAAGCGTGTTATTATTATAATAGAAGATGATACAGGTCATTCTTTTACAAGTAAAATCGATCTGGGAGTTCACAAACAAATTCAAATTGAACAGGATGAATTCTGTTTTGATATATGCCTTGATGATGTAGGAGCAAGCCTGCTTATAAATTCAAAGGAGCAAATATTTACTGAAAAACTTCGTTCCCTTTTACGCTTTGGACCTTTATCAACAAGATATAAGGATATTTTTGATATGTATTATCTTGCCGAATATATGGATAAAGGCAGATTGTTAAAATGTATGAGCACGTATATTTTCGATGATAACGGTATGCGAGAAACAAGTATAGCAGAGGTCCTTAAGAGGATAAATCGTACTTTTTCGGATAGAATGTATCGCCGTAATATAGAACGCTCGGGTAGATTGAATTGGCTCAATATAGAGGTGAATGATGCTTTCGAGAAAATAATTTCATTTTTGGAAAGTATGGCATAAAATTTTATGATATGCTTTCCGTTTCCATATTTTTTTTATTTTTCTTGACATTAAGGTGGTAGGGTGCTATCATTAGCATAAATAGAGGTGCGAGAGTCATAAGTAGTTCCTTGGATGCAACAGCGGCAGGGGAAGGGGAGCGAAAGGGGCGATTGCCGAGGGCAGGTGTGTGGCTGTGGCAACCTTCCCGGTCGTTGCGGTTAAGAGCCCTGCGACTGTCATCGCTGGGTGTGATGGAGAGCTATTTGTGGATCATTTGTACACGAGTCGGCTTTCAGCCGATTTTTTTATTGGAGGTAAAAAAATGAAAACTTACAATGTAGGTATAATAGGTGCTACGGGTATGGTAGGACAGAGATTTTCTCTCCTGCTTGCAAATCATCCTTGGTTCAATGTGAAAGTAGTGGCTGCAAGCAAGCGTTCCGCAGGCAAGACTTTAAAAGAGGCAATAGGTGAAAAATGGGCTATGAAAGAGCCTATGCCCGAAAATATAGGAAGTTTAACGGTAATGGATGCTGAGGCTGATGTAGAAAAAATAGCTTCTATGGTAGACTTTGTATTCTGTGCCGTAAATATGAAAAAAGAGGATATAAAGGTACTTGAGGAGAGATATGCCAAGGCAGAGTGCCCTGTAATATCCAACAACTCCGCTCACAGAGGTACGGAGGATGTGCCTATGGTAGTGCCCGAAATAAATCCCGACCATATCGAGATAATAAAGAGCCAAAGAGAAAGGCTTGGCACAAAGAGAGGCTTTATAGCCGTAAAGAGCAACTGCTCCATACAGAGCTATGTGCCTGCCCTTCACCCTTTAAAGAAGTTCGGGCTTAAGAATGTACTTGCTTGTACATATCAGGCAATATCCGGAGCGGGAAAGACTTTTGAAACTTGGCCCGAAATGATAGATAACGTTATCCCCTACATAGGCGGAGAAGAGGAAAAGAGCGAAAATGAGCCTTTAAAGGTATGGGGTAAGATAGAGGGCAACAAAATAGTTCCTGCCACTACTCCCAATATCACTACACAGTGTTTGAGAGTACCCAGTTCTGACGGCCACATGGCAGCTGTATTTGTAAGCTTTGACAACAAGCCCTCAAAAGAGGAGATATTAAAGCTTTGGAAAGAGTTTAAGGGCGTACCTCAGGAGCTTTCACTTCCTTTCGCACCCAAGCAGTTTTTAAACTACTTCGAAGAGGATGACAGACCTCAAACAAAGCTTGACAGAATGGTAGAAAACGGTATGGGTGTATCCATGGGTAGACTCAGAGAAGATAAGCAGTATGACTATAAGTTTGTATGCCTTTCCCATAACACATTAAGAGGTGCAGCGGGAGGCGGTGTTCTCTTAGCCGAGCTTCTTGCCGCAAAGGGATATTTTGATTGATATTGATTTGCACTTTCGAAAGGGGGGTCACTATGAGAAAAATATGGCTTATTTTGGTTTTTTCTCTTTTAATTTGTGTAAACGTATATGCGGATGTAAGCTTTAAAGACAAAAGTTCAAATGATAAAATAAATTCTGTTGTTACGGATGGTAATAATATTTATTGCGGATATGGCAGTGGAATTTATAAATACGATATGAACGGCAATAACGAAACAAAGATTTATTCGGATGATGGTACTGAATATCAATTGTTTTTTGCCTACAGCGGAAAATTGTATTTTGCCGAAGGATATGGTCTTGATAGTTTTTTTGAACGTGCAAACACTAAAATTCTTGACCTTTCAACAGGAAATGTAGTTACCGTTTTTGACGATTATGCTCTACAGATGTATTTAGGTGAAGATAAAGTATATTTAAGCAGTTATATTCGCGGTGACTTTTATCCTACGAAGTTTTATTGTTGTGAATTAGATGGTTCAAATTTTCATCAAATATCCGATAGATGGGCTTATTCGCACACTATTAAAGACGGTGCATTATACTATCTTGAATTTTTAAACAACAATAGTACTAATGGCGGATTTAATATTATAAAATCCGATTACAATGGCAATAATAAAACAACAACACAATTTATTGCTTCTTCCGATGGAAGTCACCCCGGAAAATTACTTGATGATTACACTGTTTGCATTGACAACGGGAAAATATACTTCATAGAATTCGATTACGACAACAAAAATATCGAGATTTATGACTCAAGTAGAAAAAATATATACACCTTAAAGGCTGACGATGTGCGTAATTATTCGGTTAATAACGGTATGTTTTATGGTTTTTCGTATACTTACAATAAAGGTAGTGTGTTCACATTACTTGCTTATCGTATAGCTAATGAAACAACACAAACAAACACCAATAATATCAAAATATTATTAAACGGTACCCCCATATCTTTCCCTGAAAGTCCCACAATCATAGATGGCACAACCATGGTGCCTATGAGAGCTGTTTTTGAAGCACTCGGGGCTCAAGTAAACTGGAATGGTACAACAAGATGCGTTGATGCAACAAAAGACGGTAAGACTATAACACTTTGTATAGGCGAGAAATCTGTGCAAATAGATGGAGTTACTTACAATGTTTCTGTTGCTCCTTACATAAGCGGACAGTCTACTATGATTCCTTTAAGATTTGTTTCCGAAGCACTTGGAGCTGATGTAAACTGGAACGGACAAACAAAGACGGTAACAATTGATAAAAGATAATTTTTTTGGAGGCATAATATGAAGAATACATTATTTGTAGGTGCGGGAGTTGCCATTGTTACTCCTTTTAACGAAGACGGCAGTGTGAATTACGATGCCCTTGGCAATATGCTGGAGTTCCAAGTTGAAAACGGCACCGATGCCATTATAATCTGCGGTACTACGGGAGAGGCATCCACTCTTACCGATGATGAGCAGATATCCGTTATAAAGTACACCGTTGACAAGGTAGCAAAGAGGATACCCGTTATAGCGGGTGCGGGCAGTAATGATACCAAGCATGGTATACAGCTTTGCAAAAGGTGTGAAGAAGTGGGTGCAGACGGCCTTCTTATAGTAACACCCTACTACAACAAAACAACACAAAAAGGTCTTATAAAGTACTACACCGATATAGCAAAAAGTGTTTCCCTTCCTATAATAATGTACTCCGTAGCAGGCAGAACGGGCTTAAATATCAAGCCCGAGACCGCTAAGGCTCTTGCGGAGGTGGAAAATATAGTAGCTATAAAGGAAGCCAGCGGAAATATTTCTCAGGTGGCTGACATTGCCGCTCTTACTCACGGCAAGCTTGACATTTACTCGGGTAATGATGATATGATAGTACCCCTCCTTTCCCTTGGCGGTAAGGGTGTTATATCCGTGCTTTCAAATGTGGCTCCCAAGTACACCCACGATATGGTAAAAGCATTCTTAAACGGAGATATTACAAGAGCCGCTTCCATGCAGAGAGATTGTATAGACCTTTGTCACAATCTTTTTAGCGAAGTAAACCCTATACCCGTAAAGGCTGCCCTTAATATGATGGGCTTAAATGCAGGTGGCTACAGGGCTCCCCTTTGCGAAATGGAGGAAGGTAACTACGAAAAACTTAAGGCATCCATGAAGAAATTCGGACTTTTGGATTAAGGGGTGATATTGTGGTAGACATTATTATAAACGGCTGTGGCGGTAAAATGGGTAAAGTCGTTGCGGAAATAGCCAAAAACGACGGAGATGTAAACATCGTTGCGGGTGTAGACCCTTTTGTAACGGAAAATAAAGACTTCCCTGTATTTACCTCCTTCGAGGAGTGCAATGTTAAAGCCGATGCGGTAGTGGATTTTTCCACCGCAACAGCTGTACCCGCCCTTCTTGACTACTGTGAAAAAACAGGTACGGCTTGTATAGTATGTACAACAGGCTTAAGCCAAGACACTTTAAACAGAATAGAGGCGCTTTCCCAAAAGATACCCGTATTTAAGTCGGCAAATATGAGCCTGGGGGTAAATCTTTTGGCAAGGATACTTAAAAAATATGCCTATGCCCTCTATGAAGCGGGCTTTGATGTGGAAATAGTTGAAAGACACCACAACCAAAAAGCCGATGCCCCCAGCGGTACAGCCCTTATGCTGGCGGATGCGGTGAATGAGTCGGTGGAAAATAAGCTTAACTACATTTACGACAGAAGCCCCGTAAGAGAAAAAAGAGACAGAAACCAGCTGGGCATAAGTGCCGTAAGAGGCGGTACCATAGTAGGCGACCACGAAGTGATATTTGCAGGCAGAGACGAGGTAGTGGAGTTTAAACACTCCGCCTACAGCAAAGAGGTGTTTGCGGTAGGTGCCATAAAAGCCGCAAAATTTATAAAAGATAAACCTGCGGGTAAGTACGATATGCAGGATGTAACGGATGAAGTGTAAAAATGCAGAAGATGCGACCTCTCCCTTTGGGAGAGGCCGTTTTTCATAAGCTGTAAAGATAGTTTAAAACTATAAATTTCAATTTATCGACCCAAATCAATTTTTAGCTTATGCGTAAAAATTGATTTTTCCGGCAAAGGTTTTGATAATTACTAATATATCTTTATGGCGGAACCTCTCCGTCAGCCTAAAGGCTGCCACCTCCCCGTCAGCTGTGGCTGTTCAGGGGAGGCTTTGTCGCAGTTGCGGTTGTTGTAAGGGAATTTGCTTTTCATACATTGTCAGAAACTAAAAAAAATGTTGATGTATGGATGCGGTGGTTTAGTTGAAGAAAGAAAGCCCTCAACCGTTAGCCTCCCATGAAAGGGGAGGTGGCACAGCG
>JAFSVK010000004.1 GCA_017444985.1 Bacillota bacterium | reverse complement strand
TTGAAGTAAAATTGAGATAGCTTGTTCGAGGACTGGGAAATGGCTCGAAGCCAATGTAGAGCATTGGTAAGAGACATTGACGACGTACTCGGGCAAGATAGCCAATTTTACGATTTATGACTTTTTAGAGGTTCCCTTAAATCCATTCTATCACATTACTGCCTTTTCTTGCAATAAATATCTTTTTACCCAAACCCAAACTCTTTTTCTTCTATTTGAATTGCAAAAAATAAAAAAGTATGCTATACTTTTGTAGCTATAAAATTACAGGAGGGCGAAATTGAACTACAATAAAGGAATATTAACAACGGTAATTATATACATAGCGGTATTTTTGGCTATAGTGTTTTTTGTGGGGCTGTCCCGTTCGGGGAGTAATCCCATAAAGTACAGCTACAACAACTTTATAGCGGAGATACAGAGCGAAAATATAAGTAAAATAACCATACAAAAGTCTGCCGATGTGGACGATGCGGCTATTGCTATGGTGGAGAGAAAAGACGGGGGACCCAAGTTTAATGTAAACATCCCCAGTGTTTCCCAATTTATGGACTATATATCAAGCTTTGTAACGGAGGGGAAATTGGATGTGGAGACCGTTCCCCCCGCAGGCTCCGGAAATGTATTTTCGGTGATACTTACCATAGTTGCCATAGGTGTTGCCATAGTGCTGACATTCTTTCTTGTACAGCAGATGCAAGGCGGTGGCAGGAAGATGATGAACTTCGGCAAAGTCAGGGCAAGAGTGGAACAGGGCGGCGACGGTAAGGTGACATTTAAGGATGTGGCAGGCCTTGAAGAAGAGAAAGAGGAAATAGAAGAGATAGTAGACTTTCTCAAAAGCCCCCAAAAGTATACGGAGCTTGGTGCAAGGATACCCAAGGGCATACTTATGGTAGGCCCTCCGGGAACGGGTAAGACCTTGCTTGCAAAAGCCATATCTGGAGAGGCTAATGTGCCCTTCTTTTCCATATCGGGCTCCGATTTTGTGGAAATGTTCGTAGGTGTAGGTGCTTCAAGAGTGAGAGACCTTTTTGAAAAAGCCAAAAGACAGGCACCTTGTTTGGTGTTTATAGACGAGATAGATGCCGTAGGCAGAAAAAGAGGCACAGGCCTCGGAGGCGGTCACGACGAGAGAGAACAAACTCTGAACCAGCTTTTGGTGGAAATGGACGGCTTCGGCGTAAACGAGGGCGTAATAGTTATGGCAGCCACCAACCGCCCCGATGTGCTTGATCCTGCACTTTTAAGACCCGGAAGGTTTGACAGGCAGGTGATAGTAGGTTCTCCCGATGCCAAGGGCAGAGAGGATATTTTAAAAATACACGCCAAAGGCAAGAAACTCTCAAAGGATGTGGATCTCAGAGAGATAGCCAAAACCACACAGGGCTTTACGGGTGCCGACCTTGAAAACCTGCTGAATGAAGCTGCCCTTCTTACGGCAAGGAAGAACGAAAAGGAAATAACACAGGAAAATATAAGGCAGTCCTTTGTAAGGGTGGCTCTGGGAACGGAGAAAAAGAGCCATATCATATCCGACAAGGACAGAAAAATAACAGCCTACCACGAGGCGGGTCACGCTATAATATATGAGATGTTACCCGATCTTTCCCCTGTGCATACCGTTTCCATAATACCCATAGGCGCAATGGGAGGCTACACCATGCCCGTACCCGAGGAGTTGGGCTTTAAGTTTAAAAAGGCCATGGAAGAGGAAATAGTGGCAGCCTTTGGCGGAAGAGTGGCAGAAGAGCTTATTTTCGGCGACTACACCGCAGGAGCAAGCAGTGATATACAAAAAGCCTCCAATCTCGCAAGAAAAATGGTAATGCGCTTTGGTATGAGCGAAAATTTAGGCCCCATACTCTACGGCGACGAAGATGATCACCAAGTATTCTTGGGACAGGATATAACCTCAAGCAGAAACTACGGCGAGGATGTGGCAGGTCAGATCGACAAAGAAATTAAAAATATAGTAGACAAGGCCTATGCACAGGCGCAAAAGATATTAACGGAAAATATGGAGGGCTTACACCGAACAGCAGAGCTCCTTCTTGAAAAAGAAAAGGTAACAGGGGACGAATTTCGTAAAGTTTTAAAGGGAGAGGTATAATATGAACAAAATATACAGCATAATACTGAATATCGTTATGGATATATTGGCAGTGGTATTTGTAGGCTTTCTGGTGTGTTTTGCCTTGGGTATAAACATATACAGCGTGGAGGACGACCTTATGGAGCCTAAGATAGCAGAGGGTACCGCCTGCTTTATGGACTCAAGACACGATTACGAAAGTGCAAAAACAGGGGATATAATGGGCTACACCTCCGCCGACGGCACAAAAAAAGTGCGTCTTGTGGTAGGAAAGGAGTATGACGGCTACAAAGTAAAGGCCTCCGCCCTCTCCTCCCCCGAACCCGAAAACATTTCCAAAGAAATGTACGGCGGTGTAATGGTATTTAAACTGCCCTTGGTAGGTAAACTTTCAAGATTCCTTTCAAGTACCGCGGGCCTTATAAGTATGGGTATAATACTGGCTGTGACGGTGATAGTAAATGTTGTGAGGAAAAAACAGTGATTTGAAAAAGGCATTTCTCAGACCTTGAAGGGGTGAGAAATGCCTTTTTTGTTGTTGCAGATTTTTTTGGTGTGGGTTAGGTTTTCGTCCCGCTTGAAACCTCCCCGTCCTTTTGTCGGCAAAATTTTTCGCCCCGCTTGAAACCTCTCCGTCCTTTTATTGGCAAAGTTTTTCGCCCTGCTTGAAACCTCTCCGTCAGCTGCGGCTGTTCAGGGGAGGCTTGGGGGTTAGGGGGTGGTTTTGGCGAAATAGTTGTCCTTGCTTTTGCCTCCCCTGAAAGGGGAGGGGACACGGCGGGAGCCGTGTCGGAGAGGTACTCTCCCCGAGTAGGGGGAGGAAGCCCATAGGGCTGACGATGATGCGACCAATACCTTTGCCCACAGAATTTTTCGCCCCGCTTGAAACCTCTCCGTCAGCTAAAGCTGACACCTCCCCTTTCAGGGGAGGCTTGGGTGTTGGTGAGGGGGTTAGGGGGTGGTTTTGGCAAAATAGTTGTCCTTGCTTTTGCCTCCCCTGAAAGGGGAGGGGACACGGCGAGAGCCGTGTCGGAGAGGTACTCTCCCCGAGTAGGGGGAGGAAGCCCATAGGGCTGACGATCGAGCAACGAACACCTTTGCCACCACCTACTCACAACTTCTTTTATCCCATTATGGCATTAAGTTCTATACGCTTGTCACCTATTTTAACACAATCGCTTTCACCTAAGTAGCTGTAGCAAATCGTAGCCTTTCCGCCCTTTTCGTCTTCATAGTTTATTTCTTGACAGCAGGCGGTATAGGTGTCTATTTCATTTCCCTGCCCGTCATAAACTTTAAAATTATTATCCTTTCCCACATAGGTATTGCCGTCATCACCCTTGTAGTACACTTCATCCTCGGTGCCGTAGGAGTCTCTTGCAAAAAGTTCCTTGTTGTGTTCTTCTTCAAAATCGCAAGTCAAGACTATGGTCTTGTCGCCTCTTACAATGGTGTAGCCCTCGGCAAAGGTGCCGTCTATAGGGTATTCTTCTCCATCACCTGCGATGTAAAACAGGTTTCCGCCCGTTTCTTTCAATACTTCTTTCAAGTTATATTGATCGTCGCTTATAAGAAGGTAGTTGTGCTTCAAGCTGTATATTCTGTTATCGCTACCCATCATAGCCAGCTCATGGTCGTTATCAAAGGCTGTAAATTTTCCGTTTTCATCTACAAAGCCGTCTTTGTAACCACCTTCGTATTTTATGGCAACACATACCTTTTCACCCTTTTCGGTCTCAAATATGTTGTGGGTCTCTTCGGTAAAGGTGTAGGTCTCTGTAACTTTTCCGTTCTTATCCTTAACTGTAAAAAGCCCCCCTATACCGTTATTTACATCGTAGGTGTTTCCTTCATCGTCTGTGAGAACAAAATCCACATATTTCAAGCTTTTTTCGGTACCGTCTTTTGTAACGGTATAGGTATCATCTTTGGAGTTGTAGGTAAATGTAAGCTTCTTTCCGTCTTTTGAGATGTACATATCTTCGTAGGCACCCGAAAATTTGTACATTGCTTTGGTCTTTCCCGATTTATCGGTTATTCTCAAGGCTTCCAAACTCATATCCTCATTTACATGTTCGATATAAACATTGCCCTCGGCATCGGTGTAGGATATATCGTCATCTCCTATACCTATGCCCTCACCGCTATCTTCTTTTTGTACTATAATGCTTTTGCTCTCCTCTATCCAACGAGTGTCAAAGCCAAAGCTTTCGGCTATAAATCTTATGGGGAGCATGGTCCTTTCGTTTATAATGGCGGGAGCCACATCAAGCTCCACAGCCTTACCGTTTAAGTATGCCGTTTTACTGCCTATGGTAAGCTTTATCTCATCGCCTTCAAGACTTACAACGGTGGCTGTTTTACTTGTCGCATCCCAGCTTACCTCTCCCTCAAAAGCCTCCGACACCGCTCTTACGGGCACAAGTGTTCTGCTGTCGGCTATTACGGGGGGTTGGTCTATGGTAAGTGCATTGCCGTCAATATAGATTTGGTCGCTGTTTACCTGTAAATTAACGGTCTTGCCGTAGGCTGTAGCCGAAAAAAGTGCCATAGCCGATATTAAAATTAAAAGTTTAACGGATCTTTTCATATTCTGCCTCCTGTAGTAAAAAAAGAGCCGCCTTACGACGGCTCCAAAATCATAGAAACACCGATCAAATCAGTCAGCGGTTCCTTAATCTCTGTTTGCCAAAGCCCCTATAAGCAGACCCAAAACAAACAAAAGTACACCTATACCCACAGCGAAAAGCGCTACCTTAGGCTTATCTTTCTCGGGTACGAAGGTACCTTTTAATGCACGGTTGTTCTGCTCTACCTGTTTTTGAGCCACTCTGTAATTTCTCTTAGGTCTTGCGTATGTCATAGCCATATCCTCCTTTGTGTTACGTTTAAATTACAAATATTATACCACATTATTTCAAAACTTGCAACAAATATATGTGAAAGTTACAGGATAGAAGTTCCTTTGTTTGTTAAAAAATTGTTAATATTTAACGGTTGTATAATTTTTTTAAGTATGCTATACTTTGCTTGTAACATTCGAAGATAGACAGTAGGGGACCTCTAAAAAGTGCTATTGAAGTAAAATTGAGATAGCTTGTTCGAGGACCGGGAAATGGCTCAAAGCCAATGTAGAGCATTGGTGAGAGTCATTGACGACTAACCTTTGCAAGACAGCCAATTTTACGATTTATGATTTTTTAGAGGGCTCCGATATATTAAGGAGCTGATAGATATGACCAAACTTGATAACAATGTGTTAAAAGAAGTTACCGGCGGTATCACCCAGAGCGAATTTTATGCGGGAGATTATTTAAAGCAGGGTTGCACTTGTTGCGGAGCGCAAAACAGCCTTTCCACCGAAGACGGCACGGATGCGGCTACGGGACAGCCCTATACCATAGTAAGATGCAGTGCCTGCGGCGGACAGTGGAAAACATTGTTCACAAGCGTGGGTGTACGTATTTAAAAATTTACAGCCTCTTGGCACAAAAGTGCCGAGAGGCTTTTTGTTTGCAAAGTCTCCCAAAATATACAAGAAACACTTGCAAAACAGAAGAGAAAGTGCTACAATATTATTGTGCACAATATAAAAGTTCACAACAATAGTTTTTAGGAGGTGTTTAATATGACAGGTATTGAAAGAGTATGTAAATTTTTAGCCGAGGCACAAACCTACTATCTTGCAACCATGGATAAGGATATGCCCAGAGTTCGCCCCTTTGGTACGGTGCTTTTACACGAAGGCAAGCTCTATATACAAACGGGAAAGTCAAAGGATGTTTCAAAGCAGATAGCTATAAATCCCAAGGTGGAGCTTTGTGCTTTTAAAGACGGCAAGTGGGTAAGAGTTGCGGGAGAGCTTGTAAACGATGACAACAGGGATGTAAAAGTGGCTATGCTTGAGGCTATGCCCACATTAAAGGCTATGTACGATCCCGACGACGGAAATATGCAAATGCTGTATTTTAAAAATGCCACAGCTACATTTTCATCCTTTACGGAAGAAAGCGAGAGTGTGGAGATCTAAGTATGAATATTGCTGTAAGATACTGTTCAAGGAGCGGAAACACAAAAGCTTTGGCTGTGGCTATAGGCGATGCCGTGGGAGTGGATGCCGTAAGTGTGGATTCGGATAAGGCAGCCATAAAAGAGCCTACCGACCTTCTTTTTATAGGTGGTGCCCTCTATGCCTACGGCATTGACAAAAGGCTTAAAAGCTACCTTCAAACTTTAAGAAAAGAGGATGTTAAAAAGGCTGTGGTCTTTTCCACCTCTTGGTTATCAAAACACGCTTTGGAGCTTATAAAAAAAGCTTTAAAGAATGCAGGTATAGAAACGGTGGAGGAAACGCTTTACTTTAAGGGTAGACCCAACGAAAAACAATTGGAAGAGGCAAAGGAGTTTGCCAAAAGATATATATGAAAGATAACTTAAAAGAAAACAAGTACGATTGTATTCGTCTCAGAAATCAGCTGTGTTTCCCCCTTTATGCCTGTTCCAAAGAGGTCATAAGAAAGTACCGCAAGCCCTTGGAAAAATTGGGGCTTACCTATACACAATATGTGGTAATGATGGCTCTTTGGGAGTTTGGTACCATGACGGAAAGCGAATTGGGTGAAAAAGTGTATCTCGACTCGGGCACCCTTGCACCCCTTTTAAAAAGGCTGGAAAAGCAAGGTGTTGTAAACAGGGTACGCCCCGATGATAACGAAAGAAAACTTTGCATCTCCCTTACGGAAAAAGGACAGGCACTTCAAGAAGAAGCCATAAAGATACCCGAGGCCATGCAAGGCTGTATGAACCTTACTCCCGAAGAAATGATGCAACTTAAAACATTACTTGATAAGGCACTTAATGGCACCTCTAAAAACTCATAAATCGTAAAATTGGCTATCTTGCCCGAATACGTCGTCAATGTTTCTCACCAATGCTCTACATTGGCTTCGAACTGTTTCTCGATCCTCGAACAAGCTATTTCAATTTTACTTCAATAGCACTTTTTAGAGATCCCCTAAAAATATTTTATCATATAATATTTTTATTTACAATGAATTTCCCATAAATTTCAGAAAAGTGCCAATAAAAAATAATCGAGCCGAAAATAAGTAAAAGTACGATCGTTTAATTTTCTTACAGTAAAATTTTTATGGGTTTTTCCTTATCGTCGTCAAACTCTAATATAGGGAAAATGTTATATAAAAGCTCCCTTGCAGAATGTTTGCAAGGGAGCTGCTGCTGTTATGCCTTTAAGCCCGATTTAAGCTCAAATTCCGATACGGACATACCTGCTTTTTGTGCCGCAAGGTTGATAGACAAAATGCCTTCTTTTACCAAATCGATCAACGTATCAAAAATACCTTCGGCTCTTCCTTCGGCTAAACCTTCTTCACGGCCTTCTCTTCTTTCGGCAGCCATTACTTTCTTTTCGTCATACTCGGTCATAAACATACGCTTCACCTCCGCTTTATTATCCACTATGAAACTCTTTATAGGTGATGTTTCTTCCATTTCCGATATTACCAGATCTACGGCTTTATCGATGCTTTTTGTCTCTTCCTGATATTCTCTTACTTTTGACACAAACCAAGAATAATCAAGAAGGGGTCTGCATATCTTTAAAAACTCCATATTATAGCCGTAGTTTATATTTAACATTAAAACTTTTACTTCTATATCCCCCTCACCCTCATAGGCATCGGAGAGTTTTAAAATATCTTTGTCGGGAGCCTTATCTACGCCGTTGTAAAAACATATAAACTTAGGTGTGGGTATTTTTTGAAGTTTACTGCTGTAAATATTAAAATCCGGATTATCCTCGGCATACCTTGAATATATCATACCTGCGTATTCTAAAAACCTTAAGGGCATATTGGGATTTTTGGTTGATTGCTGTTCGTACAGGTTTAATGTATCGTTTATAATGAATGATACATCATTTTTCATACCCATATATATAACATCTTCTATGACCGTAAGCTGAATGTCATCTACATTTGTATAATTTGAATTGTTTATGGCGTTATACAGTTCAAGTGTCCAATTCTTATGCTCTTCTCTACCGAATATCGCACGGAAAAGTCTGTCTTTATGCGTTCTGTTGATCGTTGTCACACTATCCCCCCTTATCTATGAATAAACCTCTTTTTGCTAAATCAATTATACAATAGTTCTCTTTATCTTTCAATATATATTATTAACAAAATAAAATTATTTTTATGAAAAAGCAAGGGGGTTTTTTGTCCGAATAAGAAAAAGCCGAATATCGAAAAGTCGATACTCGGCTTGAATTACAGCATTTATTTAACTTTTGACTTCATCAAATGTATTTGTTTCTTTGTTGTATACATAGCCTTCGGGTACGCCTTCAAGGTCGGGGAATACTTTTTTGGTAAACTCGTCTACGTCAAGGTTTTTGTCCAAGTCTCCCGTTTCCTGCAGGTCGTGGAAGGAGGCTACGAAGGTCTCTCTGCCTAATTTTACGGAAGCATTGTAGTCAAGTCCCGCAAGTATTTCGCCGTAGGCTTTTATGTCTTCCTTGCCTTCTGCGGGCATATATTCGTTTTCAACCTGAAGTTCGGCTGTCTTTTCGGGGAAGGCTTCCACAAAGGCGGCTGCTTTTTGCATAGCCCTTGCATAGGCTGCGGCACCCTCGGGGTTACTTGCTATAAGGTCTTGAGACACATAGGCTTGGCAGCAGTATTCCTGTGAGAAAACTTCATCCTCTCCTATGTCAAGTATTTTTATAAAATCGTAATTCTTCTCTGCGTTGTAGGCTACGGGGTCGTGTATACCTATGGCATCTACCGCACCGTTATCCAAGGCTATGGGAAGGTCTGTCATGGCATAGGGTACGAATTGTATGTCCGCATCCTTTCCGTTTACTGTAAAGCCTAAAGAGTGGAGCTTTCTTTTAAGCTGTATGGGAGCGGAGTCGGCAAGGGAGGCTACACCTATGGTTTTTCCCTTAAGGTCTTCAAGGGAGTTTATACCCGTACCCTTTTTGGAGTAGAACTTTGTACAACCTCTGTGAAGTCCCGTTACAAAGGAAATGGCAAGGCCGTTGGAGATAGGCTGCATAAGTGTGCCCGTAAGGCCGTAGCCTGCGTTTATGTTTTTACTTGAGATCTGTTCGGTCACTGTGTCGATGTTGGAGGTAACTATTTCGTACTCCTGACCTATTGCCTTAAATTCATCGTCAAAATAGCCGTTTATAATAGCTATATGTACGGGGGCAAGGCAGAGGCTCTCTTTGTTGTTGAGTATCTTTACCTTTTCCTTTTCGCCGTTTTCCGTCTGTGCAGTGTTTGTGTTGTCGCTTGGTGCAGGCTTTGAGCCGCCACATCCGCTAAGCAGAGAAAGAGTGAATGTACTTGCCAAAAGTATGCCAAAGGCTTTTTTCAGTGTCTTTTTCATTTTTATCCTCCTTATAAATAATACTCGGGTTCTTTGTTTTCTCCCGCATAGTTTAGTATTTTTAATATCTTCGTCCTGTACTGTATGAAATCTTGACTTCCTCTTGCCCTTGGTCTTGACAGCTGTATATCTATCACTTCTTCTACTTTGGCGGGTCTGGGAGTCATTATGACTACACGATCCGACAGGTACACCGCCTCATCTACATCGTGAGTTACCATTATCATGGTGATGGAGTGAAGATGCTGTATTTTAAGTATCTCGTCTTGCATATTCATTCTTGTAAAGGCATCGAGAGCACCCAAAGGCTCATCAAGTAAAAGCACCTTAGGTTTTCCCACAAGGGCTCTTGCCAAGGAGGCTCTTTGGTTCATACCTCCCGAAAGTTGATGGGGGTATGAGTTTTCAAAGCCCTTAAGGTTCACCATTTCAATATATTCGTCTACATCAGACTTCTTTTCCTTGTATATCCCCCTTGCCTTAAGACCGAAGGCTATATTTTCTTTTATGGTAAGCCATGGATAAAGGTTTGACTGCTGAAAAGCAAAACCTCTGTCGGCTCCGGGACCTTTAACGGGCTCATCGTCTACATATATCTGCCCCTCATCCGCAAGACCTAAACCGGATATTGCTCTTAAGAGGGTGGTTTTACCGCAACCCGAAGGGCCTATAAGAGATACAAAGCTTCCCGCCTCTACATTAAGGCTTATGTTTTCCAAAGCCGTTACACTGGTCTTGTCGGGGTTTACAAAGCTTTTGGACACATTTTCTATTTTGATCTCGCCTACCACTTTATAACTCCTTTCTGCCAATTCAAGGCTTTTTCTCTGAAAACAAATAAAAACTTAAGTGCTATGTTACACAACAGAGCCAAAAGTATAAGCCCCGCATATACATTGGCGTAAAGCATCATACTCTTTTGCCAGTTCAAATACCAGCCTATACCCAGCTTGCAGCCGAACATCTCCGCTGTTATAAGGGTCACGAAGGAGCCTGTGGTGGCATAGAAAAGCCCCAAAAACACGCTGGGCAGGGCTGCAGGTATACCTACATGCAATATCTTGTACAACTTTTTGGCGCCGAAGGTATCTGCCACCTCGAAATAGGCTTGTGATATATTTCTTATACCGTTACTTGTCATTATGGTTATGGGAAACCATACTGAAAGTGTTATCATAAATATGGCAGCTTGATAGGATGTTGAAAAAAGAGACAACACCAAAGGTGACCAGGAAGTGGGAGGGATCGGTCCTATTATTTTGGTAAAAGGATCCATCCAGTAGGAAAATGTTTTGTTAAATCCTATGAGTATTCCCGTAAGAAGCCCCAAGCTTCCTCCTATAGCATAACCGTATAAAAGAAGCTTAAAGGATGAAAGCACACACTCCCCCAAAAGTTCTCTGTCGTTTATAAATACCTCAAATATCCTGTCCAAGGAAGGGAAGAACAACACAGGTAAAAGCGCAAACTTGCCACAGACTATATTTACGATATTCAGTACCAGTATACCGCCTGCAAAAACAGGACCCGAGCTTACAAGCTTTTCGCTTATTCTTTCATTAAAAAACGAAACAGCCAGTATCAATAAACTCAACACCCCTAATATACAAAGGAGATAAAAAAAACAAGGCCCGTTAGAGGCAGGCTGTTTTGGGGATAAAGGTATGAGCCTGTCCACAAGCATTGCAGCTCCTATGGATAAAAGAGGGGATATTTTTTTAAATGTGTTATACACGCTATGTCTCCTTTCGTTCTACAACTTTTATACATATTATCATAGATAAAAAGTTTTGAAAATTTTAAGGATTTTATCGCATGTTATTTGAAATTTTTATATGTGGGAAGAAGGGAAAGGATTTGAAGATAAACGAATTTGTATTGATTATAACATTTTAGCCGGACAACATAAATAAAACAGTATAAAATGCTCACAAAAAGATTGACAAAAAAAAACAATGTTATAATAGGTATAGGGGGATAGCGTTTCTCACTATAGGAAAAAAATAAAAGGAAGTGATGAGTTTTGGATAACGGTTACGGATGCTTAGGGTGCCTGTTTGTTATAGTGGCGATATTCTATTTTTTGGCGTATATATTGGCTGCGGTAGTTTCAATCGGGGTGTTGATACTTATTGTTGCGGGAATAGTTGGCGCTATATTAGGTATGTATACTGCCTTAAGCAGTTTCTTTTATGCCGTTTTTGCCGTGAATTTTGAACAAGTGGCAAGGGAACTCGACAAGAATTATTATAAGAATGTAGAGCTTGATGAAAACGGCAACAGAAAGTATTATGAGCAATTTGCAAGAAGTAGCTATTTTAACGGACAGTTGATAAAAGATGCTCTTAATGTTTCCAAACATATGTGGCGGAGAATGCAGTATGAAATACAATTATGCAAAGGAAATATATATTTGGCCAATTCTTTCTTTTTAAAGTTACTTTCCCTTGTGAAAAACGGTTTGCAAATACTCTCTATTGTATCCTTTGGCTTTGTGATCTCAATACTTTTAAGTGTATTGACATCTGCATTGGGTCTTATAATTACATTCTTCTACAGGATATTTGCACTTATATGTATGGGTATAGAGAGATTATTCTTTACCTCAAAGAAAATATCTTACAGGTGTGATTATTGCAAGGGTGCTTATAAACTGCCCATATATGTATGCCCTAAGTGTTCTGTTGAACATATGTCTCTTCGTCCGAGTAAATTCGGTATATTTAAAAGAGTGTGTGCCTGCGGTGAAGTGTTGCCCTGTACGGGCTTTTCAAAGGGAGTTTCGAATTTAAAGAGAAGCGAACTTAACGCACTTTGTCCTATATGTAAAAACACGGATAAAGCGGGACTTTCCCGTCCTCTGGGTGTTGCACTTATAGGAGGAGTTGGAGCAGGTAAGACTACATTCAAAACCTCTTTTCTCTATAAGTTTATAAACGAAGATTCTTTACAACTGGGTCTTGATGTTGATATACCTGTTAAAGTCGATCAAGATGAATATGGACTTATAAAGGAATGCTTTATAGGAAAAAGACTTATAGCAAAAACAAATGTGGGTGCGGAATATGATATAACCTCATTTAATTTGCTAATAAATTCCAAGGAACTTGATGTTCCGCGGTATATGCACCTCTACGATATGCCGGGTGAGGTCTTTGAGCGGAACAATGCAAAGGAAAGACTTACGCATTTCAGTTTCAGTGAAGGTGTTGTGCTTATAATAGATCCTTACTCTTTGGATGTTGCGGCAAATCTTGACGAAGATGCGGGAATGTATGATAAGAGTATCATAGATGTTAATAATCTTGTGCAGAGATTTGTAGATACCGTAAGTGAGATAGCGGGTATGAAAAAAAGCGGCAATAAGTACAATCTTCCTGTGGCTGTGGCGATAAACAAAGTTGATACAAAGGGCTTGACGGATAGAATAGGTGATACTGCCATAAATAGGCTCATGCAGCTTAAGCCTAATGTCTATAACAATCCGTTTAACACCATGGACTATCTTTGCAGAGAGTTTTTGAAGGCTAACGGAAAGGGTAATGCCGTTACTCTCTTGGACAATATGTTTAATAATGTACATTTCTTTTCTTGTACATCAATGGGATATGTGCCAAAAGGAGCGTTGGTTAGATTTATGCCAAACAATATAGATCTTGCCGTTTACTGGATAATAACAAGATCCGACTCGGGCATGAAAAATATATGGCGTAAAAGAAACAAAGATATCATAGGAGATATTACAGAGGCTCAAAGAAAAATATATGCGGCGAATTCCTCCGATTATATGGAACTTATAGAAAAACAATTGAAATAGGAGATAAAAATATGGAAGAAAAAGAAAACATTTACGATCTTTGTGATGAAGATGATGTGGTCGTTGTAAACAACGAAGGAGAAGAACCCGAGGTTTCCGAAGTGAATGACAATTTTTCGGAGAAGGTAGAAGATAACTTAGATACGGTCTCTCAAGATGAATGTGATGCGGAACCCGAAGAAAAGGATACAAAAGAATCGGGTGCGGAGGAAAGTCAAGCAGAAAATAAACAAAAGACGACTGCCGAAAATAATTGTTCTCCTGATGTGTCCGGTGAAATAACCACAATTAAAAGTGAAATAAGTAAAATAAGGGTAATGCTGTCTTCATTGGTCTCCGCCACAAATGCCAGAGATGCCATCGAAAGAACTCTTACCGACGAAAACCAAAAATACAAGAACGATTTTTACACGGAGATAGTATCACCTTACTTGATACAATTCGCTTCCCTGCATAAGGAATTGTCCAAGGATGTGGCATCTTTGGAAAGGGACCTTGAAAATTGCGAAGACGAAAACATCAAATCATATCTTAAAGAACAATATGATACGGTAAAATACTACAAGGGAAATGTAGAAGGAATATTGCTGAATTTCGGTGTTGTCATTGAATACCCTTGCGAAGGAGAAAGTTTTAACGAAAAAAAGATGAGCATTGCAAAAACCTTACCTCTCGGAGAGGGAACAACATTCGGTACGGTAGCCGAGGTAAAAAGCGGTACCTATATATAAAGAAAAAGTTATAGTACCTGCAAAGGTTACTGTTTACAAATAAAAAGGAGGAATGAAAATGGAAGAAAAGTATGTATTTGGTATTGATTTGGGTACAACTTATTCATGTATCAGTTATTTGGATGAAAACGGACAACACGTAACATGCCGAAGTGTGGAAGGACAGGAAACGGTACCTTCCGTTGTGCGTATGCAGGAGGGTACGGAGCCTGTAGTGGGAGAAAGTGCTAAAAATAATGCCATAATGTTTCCCGAAGATACCATAATGTTTGTTAAAACACACATAGGTAGAGACAATTTTGTAAACTACGGACAAGACTATTCAAAGGAAATATCTCCTGTGTCCGTTTCCGCAAAAATACTTGAAAAATTGGCAAATGATGCAAGTATATATACGAATTCCGTTGTTAAAAGAGTGGTTATTACCGTACCCGCTTATTTTGGTCAGGCAGAAAAAGAAGCTACAAGAAATGCAGGCTTGGAAGCGGGCCTTGATGTTATAAGCATTGTTGAGGAGCCTACCGCTTCGGCAATATATTACGGTTTGAACTCGTCAAAAGAGCCCGAAACGATAATGGTATTCGACTTAGGTGGCGGAACCTTTGATATCACCGCTATGAAAATAGAAGATAAAAATTTTAGAGTTTTGACCACCGACGGAAACCACGATTTGGGAGGAAAAAACTGGGATGCCAAACTTATAGAATTGGTAAAGGAAAAATTCAGCGAAGAAACGGGATATGATGAGGACTACGATATCGATATAGAGCAGGAGCTTGCCATAAATTGTGAAAAGGCGAAATTTGCCCTTACGGGAAGTGAGGTAGCCAATGTTTCCCTAAGAATAGACAGACAACATGCGGCAAATATCACCGTAACAAGACAAGAATTTGAGGAAAGTACAAAAACGCTTTTGTATACCGCTATAGATCTGACGAAATCGGTTTACGACAGATTAGAGGAAAAACCTACCAAAATATTACTTGTAGGTGGTTCGTCATACATGCCGCAGGTCAAAGCCGCTATAGAAGAAAACTTCCCCGATCTTCAAATATTTATAAATGAACCTAATACCTCTGTTTCAAAGGGGGCAAGTATTTATGCTTATACTTGTCTTGTAGAGGAAGTGGAAAACAAACCTGTTACCACACCCGTTCCCGGACCTATTCCCGCACCTGTTCCCGGACCTATTGATCCTGAAAGGAAAAGGGTTTTGGAAGGGTACGGTGATGGAATAAAGACCATAGGAGAGATAAATGTACAATCCGTAACCACTAAGAGCCTTGGTGTGCGAATGCTTTTGAATAATCAACCTAAGATAAACAATATCATATTTAAAGATTCATTGCTCCCTATTACAAATTCCGAGGTATACGGTACAAACGGTGACAATGCCACAAACTTACCTATTAAGATATATCAGTCAACATACATGGATGAGTTTTATGAGATAGACGAGGATCTTTACTTGGGTGAAACGACCCTCAGTATTCCTCCGGGCTTACCCGCAGGCTCTCCCATTGAGGTAACCATAGGTGTTGAAAAGGACGGCCTTGTAGTAGTCAGAGCTGTGGACAAAACAAGAAATTTAGATGTTAAGGCGGAATTTAACTGCGAAATAGCAACAAAGTAAATATTTTTCGGTGGGAGTTTACTCCCACCGATAGGTAAATGCGATTTAAAAAAGCGTATTGTATTATAAAATCGCACTTACCTATCGGTACATTTTTCGGAGGTGACGAGTATGGTAAATTTATACACCGATGTTATGAAACTTTCGGTAGAGACTTTTGTTTCCGATATAGCATTGTTGGATAAAAAGCTTGAAGAACTTAACAAAAAATGGATAAACTCTCCAAATGCAACGGTAAGAGCAAACTCGGAAATATATTATAAAAGCGGTATGTTAAAGCAGGCATACAGCGATTCTTCCGAGTGGAAAAAGATATACAACGAGGGAAAAAAAACCGTTGATAAAAAAATAATAGCCTCTTTGTCTACATTGGGAGAAAAGGGAGGCATATCGGAAAAAACAGTTAAAAGATTGGCAGAGGAAAACAATCTTTCCTTTGAATATGTTAAGAGAGAAGCGGATAAAAAGGGTATTGAAATTTACACTTCCGATGAAAAACCAAAAGAAAAAAAGAAAAATAAAAGCAACAAACAACTTTCGGACTATAAGCCTGTTTCTATCAGAAACTACAAATCCAATGAAACAAATTTGATGGTCGTATCTTGTAAAGATTATTTTGATTTTCTCAATAAATACAGTGCAAAAACAGGCAAAAAAGGAAGCTTTTCCGCATTTACGGAAGAAGGAAAATTAAAGAGTGCAGCCAAGGAAATTAAAAAAGCTTGGGAACATGCGGCAAAAAATCAAGAACAAGAAGCGGTAGATCAGCTTACAACAGCCATTGGATTGTTGGACAAGGAAGATTATATAAAATATTCCGAGTACCAAAAACTTGAAGAAATAACCAATGAAATAAACAAAACATTTTCCTTAATAGAAAATGCCAATGAAAAGGTATTAAATACAGGTACAAAGGGAAAATACATAAATAGAATAACAGAGGTACTTTCAAACAGAGACGATGCAGAAAGTGTACTTTTAAATTTCTGTAAGGATAAAGGTATTAAAATAGCCGAGGATATTCCCAACACGGTGGTTTGTCCTTTTTGTTCAAATATATTTGAAAAAGTGGGAAAAACTCCCGATAAGTGTCCTTCCTGCGGTAGAGACCTTATTATGGTTTGTCCGAAGTGCGGGACAAAAACAAATTATGTAAATTCAAGAGTATGTGAAAATACTGATTGTTCCTTTGGCTTTGATATATACTATACGGTAGAGAGTATGTGCAAAAAAGCCCAAGAATCCGTAAACAGGTATGACTTGGAATTTGCGCGTCTGCAGATAGAGGAAATAGAAAGAATTTGGAAGGGTTGGCCTGCTCTTGCACCTATAAGAACGCAACTTACGGGTGCACAAAATATTATAGGCGACTCTGTTGAAAAACTTAATAAATTCGTAGAGGAAAATAAGTTCTTTACAGCAAAGACAGAGCTTGAAAAAATACGCAGGAGAATACCCTCATATTCAAATGAAGCCTTGGTTTCTCTGATAGAAGACAGAATAAGCAGAGCAAAGCTTGCGTGGAACAATGCTCAAAAACAAACAAATATACAGGAAAAAATAAAAATATTATTTTCCGTAAAGCAGTTGACAACGGATTATCCGGGGCTTGAGGAGGAGCTGAACAAAATACCTCCCGCTCCGATAAAAGATTTTAAATATAATTTTTCGGAAAGTAACGGTGAAGTATCCCTAAGCTGGAACAGTGATGACTCAGAGGGAAGTTGCGATTACATTCTTATACGAAAAGAGGGTGGTTTCCCTGTTAGCTACAGCGATGGTACGCAAATATACAAGGGCGTGGAAAAGGGCTTTACCGACAAAAAGTTAAATGCGGGGAATTTGTATTATTACGGCATATTTTCTCAAAGAGGTTCTAAGTCCGTTCTTTTAACAACGAAAGAACCTATAGTGGTGTTTCCGAAAATCAAATCTTTTGATGCTACACCCTCCGAAACAAGCTTAAGTATAAGCTATATTGCGGATAAGGGTAAGGCAAGAACGGAAATATATCGCTGTGATGCTCCGAATATAAGAAATTACGGTGTGGGAGTACCTATTAACGAAACGGGTAAAAACTCCTTTTCGGATTCTCACTTGGAAAAAAAGAAAAAGTATTTTTATAATGTTTTTTTTATACTGGAAGACGGCGGTAAAAAATACATATCTCCACCTTGGAATGTAAGCGGCGAAACAATAGCATTCAGTAAGCCTGTGGCATACGAACTGGAAAAAGGAGAAGAGGCGGGACTTTTTATTGTTAGAGTCACGGAAGGTTTGGAAAATGAGGGAGAAGTTAAGTTTTTTTCTTCTGCGTCGGATACCGTTGTTCCCGGGAGCAGGGCGGATATGGCTATGTTGTCGAACATGGGGCTTAATGCTCTAAATGTTGTGCCTATAAAAAAAGGCGAATATTCCTTCCGTTTAAGAGAAGGAGAGGCAAAATATATATATGCTGTAAATATAGACAGTGGGTATGCAAGTATATGGCAAAAAGAATATGTAAAGTACGTTAAGCCCGTAAACACAAAAAACATGAGGACAGACGGTGTGAATCTTTACTTTGAGCTTGACCCTTGGCCCGAAGATGCTGATATGCTCTACATCGTGTGCAGTAATGTAAAGCCACCCACAAGCTATGACGAGGACGGTTGTTATTCATATAAACTCTTCAAAAAAGCATACATGACCTTAGGCTATGTGGAAATTAAAAGCATAGCTCCAATGAACTATTATATTGCGGGATTTACAAGGTTCGATGATGTTCCTATATTTACAACTGCCTACTGTAATGCAAAGAAGATAGAAATAAAGTATTTCTTTACAAAGGACTTTTTCGGTAGTTATAAAATACATTTGGAACTCTCCGAAGATGCACCTATACCCGAAATGGAGGTAAGATATTCGCCATCTGTTCCTCCCGTATACGAAAATACCGGTTCCCTTTTTTGTACCATAGGTCCCACAAAGGAAAATTTTAAAAGTAAGAATTTCGAAGTTAAAGGTCAAAAATTAACTTCGGGACTTAAGGGAAAGCTTTTTATAAAAAACAGCTATGATAAAGGTAGGTATGTAGCTTTGCTTAAAGAAGGTTGCAGCCCGGATCTGACAGGAAAGAAGTAAAAGTGCTTTCAAAAATTATCAAGTTACATAATAAGTGAGTTTTTTTATAACCGAACAATGTCATTAAGCTAAGGGTTATACTGATGACATTATGATTTCAAAAAAGGAGGTAATATATGCTGGAATTTTTAAAGACCGTAATATGCCCTTATTGTTTTCATAAATTTACCAAAAATAAAATAATGTACAGATGCAATCAAAATGAATGTAAAAAGAGCGACAAGCTTGAAGTTGACACTATATATGCGGAATATCACAATATACTCAGTGAAAGTGAGAAAAGGCTTCCTCATATAATTGTTAAACCTAAACCTAACAGAGAGGGCTTTGCAAAGTGCGATAAATGCCAACAATATACAAATATGATGATATGCCCTAAGTGTCACAGTACATTACCTTCTACCTTAGATACCATGATTGTATCGGTAATAGGGGCTCCCGGTGCGGGTAAAAGCTATTATATAGGTGCTCTGTTGAAGCAATTGCATACAAATATAAATGCATACCAATGTGCTTTTAAATTTACGACCCAAGAGGCAGCGGGCATATATAATACAAGATTTGAAAGTAAATTTGAAAAACACACTGCTATAGATAAAACCAATCCCCCGGGAGAAAATGTAAATATAGTAGGTGCAAATCTGCCTATATTGTGCGATATTGTTGATAGAAAGAACAATGCGGTGACATTTACATTCTTTGATGCAGCAGGTGAAAATTTTAACGATATGAGCGTTATGGCATACGTTGCTCCTTATATTTCTCACTCTGCGGCGATGATACTTCTTTTGGACCCTACGGAAATACCCTTTGTTTCTCATAACTTGGGAATTGAAAACGAGCAGGGCAGATGTACCTATGAAGATATATTAAACAATATTGCCGATGTTGTACATAATCAGACGCTTACAAAAGCAGAGTCCGTAATAGATATACCGCTTGCTATAGGATTTTCAAAATGGGATCTTATTGAGAATTCGTCTCTTTGTCCCGATGGCAGCTGTGTTGTGCGACAGAGTACACATTTTGTAAATGGATTTTCACAGGCGGATGCAGATAATGTAAGTAACGAAATAGAGGGACTTCTTGCGGCTTGGCATCAAGAAAACTTCATATCTCTTGCAAGAAGAAAATTTAAAAATGTAAAATTTTTCGGTTTTTCCGCTATAGGTGCAAATGTTGAAAACTCAGGTTGGGTACCCAGTATAACGCCCAAGAGAGTTGAGGATCCCTTTCTTTGGCTTTTAAACAAAAAAAAGATGAACACTTTAATAAAAAAGGCTCCGAATTAAAGTATGGCGGTGAGTACTGTTGAACAAGCGTATTTTGGAAATCAACGAGCTTTCATACTCTGTTGGGAATAAGGAAATACTTAAAAATATTTCACTTACCATATCCGAAGGGGATATTTTTTCTCTTATAGGGTACAATGGTGCGGGAAAAAGCTCTCTTATAAAGCTGATATTGGGTGTTGACAAGTTCGGGAAAGGTACAATAAAACTTTTTGGTCTCGAAAATGACAGTAATGCAAGAAAAAAGATGGGATCGGTGTTCTTTCCTCTGAAAACACCGCCCTTTAAAACAGGAAGAGAATATTTGTACGAACAAGTACTTTTAAGTGGAGAAAAAAACAAGAAAATTATAAGGGAGAAGATCGAAGAAACAACTGTTAAAACAGGAAGTAACGGATATCTTGATAAGTTTATATCAACTTACTCCGACGGTATGAAAAAAAGACTTATGTTGGCGACAGCCCTTGTGGGGGATCCCGAGTTTTTGATTTTGGATGAACCTTTTAACGGCATAGATCCCGAAGGTATGGTTCAATTCCGTAATATCATATTTGACTTAAATAAGATGGGTATAACATTTTTAATAACGAGTCATATTATAAATGAACTTTTAAAATTTTCAAAAAACTTTGGTGTAATTTCCAAAGGTGAAATAAGAGAGGTTTTTTCAAAACAGGAGCTTGATAATACCACCATAAAAAAAACGATCGTAGATCTTTCGGGCTTTGATATATCGAATGACAAGCTTCTTACTCTGTTTCCTAAAAGTTGTGTTTTGATACCTTTCCAAGATAAATTGACTGTTTTGGGAGAGTTTGAAAACGATACGAATCTCCCCATACTGAACGTATGTGGAGCAAGTGCGGAGGATATAGTACTGTATAAATTAGGCAAAGGAGTTTCTTAATATGGATATCCTTATAAGAACCGGTGTAAGAAAAAACTTTTTGACTCCCTTGTATTTGCTTACTGTTATCTTCACCGTATTGTCATGCTTTTTTGCTTTGTTCATGATATGTTTTGTGTTTCGTTTTAAAGAGGTATTGCCAAAAGCTATACTGAATATGTTTGCGTATGAAAACACATACGATATATATGTTACAAGCTTCCCTTCGCTCTCCGAACTGAAAAATATGGATTTTGAAAATATTGCCTTAAATCTTCTGTCCTCGAAAATTATATTTACGTTAGCATCTGTTCCTCTTGTGTTTATGTTTACGGGAATGTACAGATATTACGACATATTCATATATAAGGCAAAGGGTTTTAAACCGAGAGAAATACTGTTTTCCCAATATATATTATCATTTTTGCATATTTTTTTTGTGTCTTGTATATATTTGGGAACATTGCTCTTGTTTTTGCCGCTTTTTGGAGTGGATATGTCTGTATCAGATACAGATAGATTGGTTCAAACAATATTTCTTCAAGAAATTTTGCTTTTCAATTTTGCAAGCATCATCATTGCTTTGTGTAATGTACTGAAAAGAGCTATACCGTCTGTTTTTGCAGTGTTGAGTATGATATATGCTTTGCCTATAGTTTTTGTTTTTGCCAAAAATCTTTTTAATGTAAGCATACCTTTTGAAAGGATATGGATCTTAAGCATATCCTATTATGCAGGCAAAACGCCGATAACGTTCCAAAGTATATTTATGTGTGTTTGTTGGGCTGCATTGTCTGTCGCTGTCTCTTTTTATACTTTAAATAAGCTTAGTTTTTCAGATACAACAAAAAAGGGGGTATTTTAAATGTCTATAGAAAATTCTTTATATACTGTTGTAAAAGATAGGGAAAGTAACAGGTACGAATTCGGATACTTTTATAAAACGAAAAAAATGGAGGAGGCTTTATCAAATTCAAAACTGCTTTCTTCTTTGGCTTGTTCCTTTGTTCCTCCTTCAAATCAGGATTGGATGGTATTTGAAAACGATGCTGAAAAAAGAGAAGAGGCAGAATATGAGAATATTAAAAAGATCCACCCCATATCATTTGAGTATATTCCCATAAGTATAGATGGAGAAGAAAAACTTGCCTTTTTTTATAAGAAAAATATGGGAAGAGATTTAAAAATAGAAACACGCCCCGGAAATATTCTTGTACATACATTGCTTACGGATAAAGATGATATAGGGTCTTATCCTTTTATGTACTACGGAAGCAAAGAACTTTTCCTTGATGAAAGAAGAGAGTATTTTAAGAATAATTATGCCAAAAGTGTTGCGGAAACCAACAATGTTCTTTCACTTGATATTTCGGGTTCATTAACGGAGGAAACAGTATTTTCATTTATATCATCAAACCAATGCGAAAGTATTGTTGTAAAGATGTTTCATGCCCTTGTTAATGAGGCCTACGATATAGATAAGAAAAAAATAGTTATATGTGATAAAAAAGAAAATATAATATTATGGATAGGTGCCTTAAGCGTACTATTACCTCTCAACATAGCTAAAGAACTCTCCTTTAGCACCTATTCGAATTTTTCCGGAACTATTTCAACTATGGTAACGGGTGTATATACTCCCGCAGTAAATGGTCTGTCTGTAGAAAATAATTTGGATAGATATCCTACAGGCTATTCTCCCGAAAAGGTAGACAACAGAGAAGATCTTATAATATTTGATTTTGAGAGAGATTACATTTCCTCCGACTGTGAGGGACAGGCATACTTTGATACTTTTTTGTATATGGCAATGGAAGATACGGATGTATTGAAAGATTATCAAAGTTTTATAAGCAATGAAACAAGCTTGTGTGATATAAATCCGTATTACGAAAAAGGGTATGCTTATTATATGATAGTTAAGAAGGGCAACGGTGCAGCACTGGTATATTTGGAAGATGCCCGAGATTTTGCAAAAAAATATATGAGGGATGAAAGTGTTAAACTTCTTCTTGAAAAAGCTTTTTCATTGATCTATGTCGAAGATGATTCCGAAATATTCTTGAATGATATGGTGAAATTGTGTTCGGATGTTAAATATGATAATAGTAAAGTCGCTTTTTCAAAGTTTTTGGTATTACAAATACTGAAGGAAGATGTTTTAAGAGAAACATTTCTTAACACCAAGGAACTTATACTTGATTTTTTTAAGGAAGAAATGTCCGATTTTTGTAATGTGTTTATAAGTGACTGCGAAAGTGAAGAATATATAAGTCTTATTACGGAAACAAACAAGAAGTGGAAGTATATGGAGATCTTTTCTCTTTTACTTCAATGTTCGCCTTTTGAAACGAAAAGTGTAGAACACAGAAAACTTTTCGAAATTTTAATAGATAGAATTTTTAACGATGATAAAAACAGGGAGAAAATACTATCTGCGTATCTTAAAACACTGAGGACAAAGGAAAGTAAGGCTATACTGCTGAAGAGTATAAAAAATATTGCACCTGTATGCAAGGATGATGTTTTGAATATATTATCAAGGGAATACTTTGACGTAGATACAGAGGAAGAAGATATACTCTTTATAACGGAAGAGCTTTCCGTAGAGGAGGATTTTGCGGAGAACCTAAAAAGAAGTATGGAGGAGCCCAATATATCTTCTGTGAAAGAAAAATTACTTAAACTATGCAAAAGGAATAGTTACAGTAGGTATGCAAAAGATTTTTCCGATGAATTATATAAAAAGTTATTAGACTCATCTAAGGCACAATATCCGGATGGTTTTGATATGTGGTATGATTTTGCGAAAAAACTCAATACTTTGGAGAGTGAACACGTAAATTCTGTAGTATCGGATTACATATCATGTTTATGTTATGATACAAAGTTTAATTTAAACGAAAATAATGTTTCAACACTGTTTAAGCTATACAGTAAGTTGCCCGATGAAACATATTTAAACGAAGTGAGTAATATACTTAACTATTATAAGCTTTCCTATATTCAGACAGGGGAAAATGTACTTTTTAACTATGAGGTAAGGCCTTTTGCGATTGGTATTTTAAGCTCGGATGAGCGGGAAAAAATTGAAGATACAGCAGCAACTGCTTTTTACAAAGTCAGTGAGAAAGAAAATTCCGCTTCAAAAGTAAATTTTGAAAAATATTTTGATATCAATGATGAAGATTCAAAAAAGATGCTGGGAAATATTCTTAAAAATCAGTTGAAGGAAATACTTAGCAACTATTCCGACAAAAAATGGGGAAGGGTTGTTTATGTTGTTGCTGTTCTATCCCTTATGCCGAATGTTGATTTTGCTCCCTTGGGTACTATGATGTATAAAAACAAGATAAAATTCCGGCTTATTGAAGAGGAACTAAATTCAACAAGATTGGCAAGTGCATTGAGAGAAAAAAATTTGGAAATATCCAAAGATAAAACAAAAAAAGCTCTTGATGAAATTAAAGGTGCTTATGATGTAGCTGCATCACAAAATATATTCGGTATTTTAAAGGGTAAGGGTCGAGACTTATTTTCCGCCATTAAGGGTAAAAAGAAATAAATTTAAAGGTGGTGACCGCCGTTGACGGGTTTGGTAGAAAAATCAGAAGACTTTTTAACTACTATAAAAGAGCATCCTGCAGTTATTCAGGCGTTTTGCGTGTTTTTATTCATTATGTTTTGTGTTTTTTCATATCAAAGAGCCAAAAAGAACTTTCGAAATGATATGGGAAAACTAAATATCGACATAAACAATTCCGAAATAAAAACAAGAATGTATAGGAATCAAAAAGTTGTATTTATATTTATGTCCCTTATTATTGTGATGACGTCGGGAATTTGGTATGCCTGTAATAAGGTTGCCACGGATATAGAGCAAAAACTTTCCGATGAGGCAGCAATAGAAAATGAAAATAACGAAGTATCAGAGGTTCAAATCTTTTGGGATGTGGAAGGTACATGGGCTGAGGAAGCTGTAATGTATCTTGCAAAAAAAGGCATTGTTTCAGGAATCGGCGATAATATGTTTGGTGCCGAGAACAATATAACCAGAGCGGAATTTGTTACAATGTTGGTCAGAATGCTGGAAAATGAGATGAATGTATCTGTTGATACTGAATATACCGATGGTTTTAACGATGTTTTGAGTGAAAAGTATTACAGCCAATATTTGATAAAGGCGAAGGCTTTGGGTATTGCCTCGGGCTATGAAGGGAATATTTTTAAACCCGATAATACCATATCCAGACAAGATATGTTTACATTTACCGAGAGAGCTTTGAATAAATTGGGCCAAGTGGAGGATAACAGCGAATTTGATATATATTCTTTCTATTCGGATGCAGGTTCAATATCAAATTATGCTATTCCCAGTATCAGAAATTTAACGGCGGCAGGTATTATATCGGGCAGTGACAATTTGATTCGTCCCTTGGCATTTGCAAGGAGAAATGAAGCGGCACAAATGTTATACGGTGTAATAAACAGTACGGTAAAAAACAACTTGAAGGGAACGAATGCCAATGAAAACACTACGGAAACAAATAATTCCGATATAGAGGATACCGACATAAGTATACCGGCGGCGCAAAGAATTTCAAATTTCAGATCCCATATATCAAGAGTTAACTCAAGTAGTAATCTTGAGTCTGAAACCTATGGAAGTACAACATATAGTTATTCTCCCGAAAATGTTATAGATAACGATGTATCAACTTGTTGGTGTGAAGGTTCGGGTAGCTATGGTGAGGGTGAATACATTACAATTTATTTTGACGACTTATATACTATAAGTGAGTTGTCGCTGATGAATGGATTGTGTACCAACGAGGAACTATATTATAAGAATTCAAGACTCCGAGATATAAAAGTAGTGTTTTCAGACGGTACAAGTTATGATGTGGAATGTTTGGATGGCTGGAATAACCGTAATAATGTATTTTCTTTTGGTGCCGGTATAGAAACAACATCACTGACGATAATAATACAATCGGTTTATGAGGGTAATGTTTACAGCGATACATGTATATCCGAAATAAGTGTATCATGATATGTAAAGGCGAAAATATATGAGAAGAATATTGATATTATTACTGTTATTATGGGTGTATGCTGTGGTATTTACAGGATGCTTGTCTAAAGATACATCGGTTGATACTGATGAACAGACTACAGTAAAGTCGACGTTTTTGAATACAGCTTTGGAAGATACAACGGAAAATACCTCTGTTATAACACAATACTTTACAGAAGACACCACGGAAACTGCATCTGTTATAACACAAGAACCTTCGGAGGATACAACACACCCGAACGAGGCGGATGAAAATTTAAATGAAAGCATACCTGATGACGGGCAACTTGTTAATATTCTTGACTATATACCCGATGCAGAAATAGATCTTAGGTATGCGACAACAAATAATTTTACGGGAAAAGTTATATATGATAATTCAGAGGCATTTTTGTGCTACGGTACCGTTAGGAAGCTGATATTGGTGCAAAAGGAACTTAAAGATATGGGGTATCGTATTCTGATATGGGATGCCTATCGTTCACCTCAAGCACAATGGAAATTGTGGGAAACATATCCCGACCCTACCTATGTTGCCAATCCGAATAAAGGAATAACAAGTCATAGTCGCGGAGATACGGTAGATATTTCTTTGGTATATGAAGATGGTTCCGCTGTGGAGATGCCCTCGGAGTTTGATGAATTTACGACGACTGCAGACAGAGATTACAGTGATGTATCGGAAACTGCAGCTACAAATGCAAGGCTATTGGAAGAAGTAATGTACAGGAACGGGTTTAGCGGATATCGAGGAGAGTGGTGGGATTATTCCGATATTGACAGGTATGAGCTTGATACTGCCTTATATGACAAGCTTAACACTGAGAATATGGAATAATGCTGTATTAAGCACGTTTATCAAGCGCAGGGATAATTAAAATGAAATGATAGCGCCTAAATTTATGTGGTATGTACCATAGTCTCTATGAGTGAGGGTATAATGGTTGTGGCATAAATATTTTCTTTTATAGGCAGTTTTTAGATAAATCTGTTATGTTAAGAAGATGTTTATGCCATTGTTATATACATTGTGTTTATTTAGGAACTTTAAACAGCATTAAAAATATTTTATGGGAGGTGTACGCTATGGCATCAAACAAAGTGATTTTAAATAAAGTCAGTACAGAGGGTGGCGAGTTTATTATAGAACTCATAAAATCAGGGTTTTACGATCCCCAAAAAACCACTGCTGAAGATTGGATAGTTCAATATGGTATGAATTTTTATGTTATGTATATTCGTTATGTCAGAGAATATACAGATGAGGTTACAGCAAAAGATTACCCTTATTTATTTGATAGATTTATGGTGTTTGCGGATAGGTTTAATCTGGATAAGGAAAAAGTTTTGCAGTACTTGGCTAAATATTCGGAGCTTTTTGAGAAACTTGTGCTTGAGGTCAAGAAGGTCGGAGAAAGCCTTGAAACTGCAATGGAATTAAGTATTGCTACGCTTTTCGGACAAGATAACAAAGTGGTCACCAATGCAATATTTAAAGCTTTGCATAAAGTATTTGACTATGACAGAGAGGCAAGAAACAGAAAACTTATTGAGGATGAGAAAAATAGGAGAATGCAAAAGGATAAAGCCGATACACAAACAGCATCCCCTACAAGCAATGCAAAAAATCCGCAAACAGCATCCCCGGCAACCAATGTTAAAAATCCGCAAACAAATGCCTCTTACAATCCCTTTGCCAATACTCGCTACGATCCTTTGGGAAACACCTCTGCCAATGCTCAAACAGGAACCGCAACAAAAGCTCCTGCCGTCGCCCAAACAGGAGCTGCAACAAATGCTCCCGCTCAAACAGGGGCAGGTACAAATATACCCTATCAAGTAGGTGCACGTTCAAGAAAATCAGTGGGTATAGCTTTTTTACTTATGTTGTTTTTGGGAACTATCGGTGCACAGAGTTTTTATTTGAGTTATAAAAAAACAGGTATTGTGCAATTGCTTTTAACACTTTTTCTTGGATGGACTATTTATGTTCCTGTTATAGTTATGCTCTGGTCTTTTATAATATGGGCAGCATTTGCCATAGGTTTAAAAGCTGACGGGGAAGGAAGATATCATTAGAGGTGTACCTGTATGACCGAAGAGGAATCAGCTACAATGTATGCAGAAGTTTGGGAGATTTTAAAACGGCAACCAAAATACATTGTTGATAAAATTCCGAAATGTTTGTTGGAGAAAATAGAAAACAAGAGAGATAAAAAAAATACATTCAAGTTTGATTGTAATAAGAATCTGACAGAACAGGATATTACCTTTGTTACACAAGCATGTTGAGTGAAGAAGTTTAAAAAAAGGGGGGAGAGATATATGGCGGATAAGCTTCAAATGGAAAAGGCATACACGGAAATATTGGAAGTTATGAAATATTTTCCGAAAAAAGATCGGGATAAGATCCCGGAGGAGGAAGTTATGTTTTTCAGGAAATATTGCGACAAAACTTACGATTTTCACATAGACGCGTCAAAGCCTTTAGAAGATACGGTTCTTTTGAAAGAAACAGATGCACTTATTGTATCGCTTTACAGAAAATATGTTTTACCTCCCGATAAACGTGAAATGCTTGATAAAATATTGGAGTTAAACGACAAAAAAGCTAAATTGGAAGAATACGAAAATATGATGAAAGAAGAGTAATATTAGAGGTCACTTTTATATAAGACGATCAGGGAGATGAAAGTTGTGTTGGATCTATCTAAAAACCCACAAGCATATACTGAAGTTTTGGAGGTTTTAAAACATACGAGAAAGGAGGATTACGATAAAATACCGAAGGAAATTTTAAAGGTTTTTGAAGAGAATCGTGACAAAACCTATGACTTTCATATCGATGTAGAAAAAGAACTTGAAGAACAGAATTTGTTAAAAGAAACATACGCTATTATAGGTTTTCTATACAGAGATTACTGGGCAACACCAGAGGAACGGATAATATATGATGAAAAGCTTAAACGTAACGAGAAAAAAGCTAAATTGAAAGAATACAGTAAAGGGCACCTCTAAAAACTCATAAATCGTAAAATTGGCTATCTTGCCCGAGTACGTCGTCAATGTCTCTCACCAATGCTCTACATTGGCTTCAAGCCATTTCCTAGTCCTCGAACAAGCTATCTCAATTTTACTTCAATAGCACTTTTTAGAGGTACCCTAAAATGTTGGAAGAGGAATAAATAATGGAAACAGTGAGATTAAACGGAAACAGATTATCCACTAAAAATGAATTTATTCAGACACTTACAGGACAAGATTTGAATTCAGAATGTAATTTGTCGGGAGTTCCGTTTTATTACGAAAATGGTATTGTTTATACCGATACTACGGATGCTCATACCCTAATATTCGGAAACACGGGTTCAAAAAAGACAAGAAATTTTTGTATACCGAGTGTTTATACTCTTGGGATGGCGGGAGAATCTATGATAATTTCAGATCCCAAAGGGGAAATCTACAGAAACACCTCGGGGTTTTTGGCACATAAGGGATATACCATAAAAACTCTGAACCTGCGAGAACCGGAAAAAAGTTCAAGGTGGAATCCTCTTATGCTGCCATACCGTTACTATAAGAACGGTAATGCGGATAAAGCTATTGAAATGATCTCGGATCTTTGCGCACAGTTAAAGGCACAGGTGCATTCCGAGAGAGATCTGTACTGGGAAAATCAAGCGGCAGATCTCTTGATGGGAATGATACTGATGCTTTTTGAAAGTGAGGATGACGAGAAGAAAATACACATGGAAAGTATCCAGCGAATGAGGATGTATATAGAGATTGAAGATACTTCGGAAACGAGAAGTTCCATATTTTGGGATCTTATACGGACTTTCTCCGAAAATTCCCTTGTTCGCTACAAACTTGCATCGGTGTATACTTTGCGTAATGTGGAAAAAACTTTGAATTGTGTTGTCAGTACATTTGACTCTATGTTAAGAAGTTTTATATTCAATGAAAAATTGATGGATCTTATCAATGCAAATGAGATAGGCTTCGGTAAAATAACAGAGGAAAAAACTGCTCTGTATTTAATAACACCCGATGAGAAAACCACATATCATTTTCTGATAAGTGTATTTGTAAAACAATGTTACGAAAACCTTATAGATAAAGCGAAGGACTGCAGAAATGGCATCCTTCCCATAAGGGTAAACTTCATACTTGACGAGTTTTCAAATTTCCCTAAAATAGCGGATATGCCTGCTATGATCTCGGCTGCCCGCAGCAGAAATATAAGGTTTGTTCTTGTTGTGCAAAGTAAACAACAACTTTTGGCAGAGTACGGAGATGATGCCGAAACAATAAAGTCCAATTGTAAAAATTGGGTATATTTGTCCTGCAGAGAGTTGAATTTGCTTAAAGAGATCGAGCAATTATGCGGAAGTGTGGAGATCGATGAAAGAGAATATCCTCTCCTTACCATAACACAGCTTCAAAGGTTGCAAATCGGTTGGGAAGACAGTGAGGCACTTGTGTTACGTTCGGGAATTGCACCATATATTTCTCGAGTGAAGGATTTTTCGGTATATCCGCAAGTGGGATATGATGTATATAATATTCCTCTGCCTTGGCATGAGAAGGTAAGCTGTTTTTCGGTTTTAAAATGCGTACATGATAAACTGACGAAAGAATTGGAAGAAACAAAGGATACTCCGACGATAGAGGATCTGTTTAATTGATAGGAAGAGTCTATGATAAAAAAAATAAAGGAAGATTTTTACAGCATAAGTAAAAAAGTAAACGGGGACATACTGTTTGAACTATGTCCTGTTTATTTGTTGTTAAATCATACAGAGGATAGTGGTTTTTTGCAGTCTACTCTGAATGAATTTCGGCTCGAGCTGGAAGAAAAAAATATTATACCATCTAATTCAAGTGCTTTTATTTGCTTTTCGGCAGAATATATAAAAGGAGAAAATCAACTTTTGTTACTAAATGGTTCGGGAGAGCATAAAAAAGGACTGGGGCAATGGTTGGATTTTGTAAGAGGCAGATATCATTACGAATACGGTGTTATCATGCTCGTTATCCAAGATTACAAAAATATTAAGCATGACATTCTGTGGTGGGAACGGTTATTTTGTGATATTCGCAGATGCAAAAAAAATTTTATGGTTTTTATATCGTGTAGCAATAACGAAGATTCCGAAATTCAAAATTTACTTGAAAATGAGGTTTTCACTCTCTGTTATGATGTAGAAAATCTTACAGTGGAAGAGTATTTCCTATGGGTCACGGAAAGGTTACGAGAGTACTCCGTTTCTTTAGAGGATAAGCAAAAGGTTTGGTTGAAAAATTTTCTCGTAAGATACAGAGCCTATATTAACTTTCACATATTGGATCTGTGGCTTAAATCTTCGCTTTGGTATTACTATGGCAGTAACAATGGGGTAAATTTTAATCCAGTAAGCCTCATGTCGGAAAATTTGTTCATGAACATAATAGGCAATAGGAAAAGACAGAGAAATGTAACCAACATAGGTTTTAGTGTGAATAAGAATGAGAAAAGTTTTCCTCAAGGTGATATCTAAAACAAATCGTAAAATTGACTATCTTGCCGGGCTTAGGCGTCAATGTCTTTCACCAATGCTCCACTTTGGCTTCGAGCCGGTTCCCGGTTTTTGAACAAGATATCTCAATTTTACTTCAATAGCACTTTTTAGAGGTGCCTTTAAATAGTGCTTTTTAGAGCTCACCTAAATACTGAGAGATTATATGGAGGTGCTGTTATGTTGATTAACAAAAATCTTAAGATTATTGAAGATGACATTATGAGAGTGAGCTATGATCTGCACAGATTATCCGTGTTTGATCTTTTTGTAATAGCTGAAGGTGGAATCGGTGGCATGTTTGTGGATGAAGATTCTGCAAGTGAAGCATTTGATATGGCATATGCAGGCATAATGTCATATGATGCGGAAACTCTTTATCAGATGGGGACGGATTACTATAACGGAACTAACGGAAGAGATAAAGATCACAAAGATGCAATTGCTTACTTTGCTGCAGCGGGAGCAAAAGAACACGCTATGGCAGCTTTTAATGCCGCATATATGTTTTTAAACCACGAAGGAACGGAAACAAATTTTGTTGAAGCATATTATTGGTTTGCTATGGCAGCCAACTTGGGAAATGAAAGGGGTTATTATTTCCTTGCGGATTTTTATATGACAGGACATAGTGTAGTTAAAGTGGATCATTCCAAAGCTGCTTATTTATATAAAATAAGTGGTGAAATGGGTTCATCCGCAGGAAGTTTTAATTATGCCACTCTTTTGCTTCAAGGTGATGGCGTGGAAAGAAACATCGAAGAAGGACTGGAGTATTTAAAAGCATCGGCAAAGATGGGTTTTGTACCGGCAATGCAGCTTGCCGATAAGTTGGGAATTGAATACACAAATGGTTCTGTTAAAGCGGAATTATACATAGATTTTTTAAAAAAAGAAGTAGAATATTATAACTCGGATGTGTTTACTGTCGTATATGAATCTGCCCTGCCCGAATTGAAAAAAAGTCAAACAGAAACGGATTGTTTTAATGCATTGATAAATATAAGAAAGCAATATTACAATATGTACATTTCTTGTGACGATGAAAACAAAAAGCGTAAGATATTAACATACCATAACGCTTGCTTCCGGTTGTTCAGAAATTTATCTATATATGTTGACGACCGAAATCCGATAGACTACATAAATGACAATTTAACGGACGACTCTCAGTTCAATGCTAATATAATTATTCCTTTGTGTCGTATTAAGATGGCAGAGATAGGTCAAATGGAGAAAGAAGATGTCGAACGCATAGAACTTTGGAGAAAACGTGCAGTACAGGCTTTAAGATTAGAACAGTTTGGTTTGACTTCCGATGAGTTTGACGGCAAAAGATATATTTTTGAGGACGAATATGCAGGTTATGATTTCTACGATGATATGGATATATACCTTTCGGCTTTTGAGATGATAAAAGACGGTTCTGCCGATGTAAGTATACTCTCACATATTGCGGATATGATCTTTAGCGGTAAATTCTCAAAACCTATGGTTATCTATGCTTGCTATTATTATGAAATGGCTGCAAAAAAAGGCAGTGCTGACGCCATGTTCAATGCAGGTATGTGTTATCGTTGGGGCGAAGGCGGAGTTTATGTGGATATAGACAAGGCTATGTATTGGTTTAAAATGGCTGCGACAAACGGACATGATAATGCTCGTGAAATTGTTGAAAAATTTGATAACGACACAGGAAGAAATATTTTGGAAATGTCCGTTGTTCACGGAGTACAAGGTTCCGGTTCAAAATGGTACAAGCATAGGGACCTTGTCAATAAATATTATGAGATGGCCGATGCCGGTGATGTGGAAGCTCAATATGAACTTGCAAGAAACCTTGTACCCGAAAATGAATTCGGTGCATTTAAAAGATCTGCTGAAAAGGCTGCCTATTATTATGAACTTGCGGCAAAACAAGGCAGTATAGATGCAGCATTTAATCTTGCAAACCTCTATCTGACCGGTTCGGTCGATTTCCCGAAAGATATTGAACAAGCATTTAAGTGGCGTAAAATTTGTGCCGATATGGGTGACGGGGAAGCTTGCTATATGACAGGCGAGATGTATATCAACGGCAGTGGAACGGAAAAGAATGAGGAAATGGGACAGAGATATATTCAAAAGGCAAGGGAACTTGGGTATATGAAATAAAAAATATATGTTTGATGTTTCGTATAAAAAAAGACTGTCTGAAAGACAGCCTTATGCCCGAGACCGGACTTGAACCGGTACGATGTTGCCATCGAGGGATTTTAAGTCCCTTGCGTCTACCAATTCCGCCACTCGGGCTTAGGGGGGAGGGTAGACCTCCCCGATATGGGAACAATAGGGCTCGAACCTATGACCCTCTGCTTGTAAGGCAGATGCTCTCCCAGCTGAGCTATGCTCCCATATGTGACGACTTGGAAGGGGCTCGAACCCTCGACCTCCGGCGTGACAGGCCGGCGCTCTAACCAGCTGAGCTACCAAGCCACATATCAGCAACAGAACCATTATACACATATTGGGAGGGAATGTCAAGGTTTTTTTTGCAAAGTTATAAATTTTTTTGGATCTCTCAATAACTGTCAAAGCAGCCGAGGAAACGATACTCAAAGCCTTCTACTTTTGAAAGTTCCTCATAGGTGTTGTAGGTGCCTTCGGCACATTCTATGACATAATTATATTGTCCAAGTTCCGTTTTAAGAGGTCTGTCATGTATCGTTATGAGGGTGGCGTTTAGGCTTTCCAGCTTATTCATAAGCTTTGGCAGGTTTTTAGCTTCACCGCTTGCAATAAAGGCAAACCTTTCTTTTTTATCCATAGGGGCATTATCCGTAGACAAAACATAGAATCTGGTTTTATTCAGGTCGTTATTTTGTATATTTGAAGAAAGTATTTTTAAACCATACACATCCGCACAGCCTGCGGAGGCAATGGCTGCGGCGGTTTTATCTTTGGCCTCTGCAACTTTTTTTGCACCCTCTGCCGTACTGGACACCTCAACAACTTCCGCCTCGGGGAGATTTTGGGCAAGAAAATCCTTCCCTTGGGCTATGCCTTGTTTATGGGAATAGACGGTTTTAATATCACTCAACTGTGCATCGGGTAAGACAAGAAGATTTTGACTTATGGGCAGTTCCACTTCCCCCACAACGCTGAGACTTTTTTCTCCTATCAAAGTATCGATATAATCCGTTACAGCACCGCCTATGGTATTTTCCTGAGGGATAACGGCATGATCCGACTCTCTTTTAACAAGAGCCGCCACCGCATCATCTACTGTTTTGTAGGGTATATATTCTCCCGAACCACCAAAAAACTTCTCACAAGCCTCTTGAGTATATGTTCCCTCGGGACCTAAGTAGCTTACTTTTGCCGTAGCAAAGGAGGGCTGTTCCGTTTCCGTTTGAGGCTGTTGTGCCTGTGGGGCAGAAGATGAGCATCCCACATTTGAAAAGCACATACAGCACATCAATAATAATAAAGCGATTTTTTTCATTTTTTCCTCCGTTTTTTTATAAGTTAGTGTAAAATTTTTTTTATTATAGCATATCAAGAAGAAACTTGTAAACGGTTTAACTTACATATTTAGCCTAAAAAATCTGCGGTGGCATATCAAAACTTCTACAATGTCGTATATTACCGATTTTTTTTGCCTAAAAAAGGAACAAAAAACCACATAAAATATGTTGGAGGGTAAAGTTTGGAATAAAGTATTTGACCTTTTGTTGTTTAAGTGTTATTATATAGGATAGCATTAAAAAAAAGAAAGTAAGGAAGGGATACATGAACATACTGATAACAGGCGGAGCAGGTTTTATAGGTAGCAATTTTATATTCCACATGAGGAAAAAATATCCCGATTATAACCTTATATGCGTGGATCTTTTAACTTATGCGGGAAATCTTTCCACACTTGCCTCCGTTTTGGATAAACCGGGTTTTAAATTTTACAAAGCCGATATTGCGGACAGACAGGCTGTATATGATATTTTTGAAAAGGAAAAGCCCGATATTGTTGTAAACTTTGCGGCGGAATCCCATGTGGACAGATCCATAGAGGAGCCCGAAGTGTTTTTAAGAACGAATATCATAGGCACGGAGGTGCTTATGGATGCATCGAAAAAGTACGGTGTAAAGAGGTATCATCAGGTGTCTACCGACGAGGTATACGGAGATCTTCCCCTTGACAGGAAGGATCTTTTCTTTACGGAAAGCACACCTTTGCATACTTCAAGCCCCTATTCCTCATCAAAGGCGGGGGCGGACCTCATGGTACAGGCATACCACAGGACTTATGGCTTAAATGTAACGATATCCCGTTGTTCAAACAACTACGGACCCTACCATTTTCCCGAAAAGCTTATACCTCTTACCATCGTGAACGCTCTTCACGATAAGCCCCTTCCCGTATACGGAGAGGGTATAAATGTAAGAGATTGGCTTTATGTAGAAGACCATTGCAAAGCCATAGACCTTATAATACACAAGGGCGAAGCGGGAGAGGTCTACAATGTAGGCGGACACAATGAAATGAGAAATATCGATATTGTAAAGCTTATATGTAAACACTTGGGTAAACCCGAATCTCTCATACAGTTTGTTACCGACAGAAAGGGCCATGATATGCGTTATGCCATAGACCCCACAAAGATACACAATGCCCTTGGGTGGCTTCCCGAAACCAAGTTTGAAGACGGTATTAAAAAGACTATAGATTGGTACCTTAACAACAAGCAGTGGTGGGAAGAGATAATAAAGGGCGAATATCGTAACTACTACGATAAAATGTACACAAATCGTTAATGGAGAGAAATATGGCAAAAGAGGAAAAGCAAGAAAAACAAAACAAGCCGCAAGTCCCTTTCGAATTGGGCTTTTGGAAGCTCATAACAATGAGCGAAAAAAAGATGGAGGCAGGGTCCTACAGCTTTACGAAAAAGCAAAAGATCGTAAGAGAGTTATTCAGCTGGGTGTGGACACTTGTGTTTGCGGTTGTCTGTGCCCTTATTATAACACAGTTTTTTATAGTAAATGCAAGGGTGCCCTCCGCATCTATGGAAGATACCATAATGACAGGCGACAGGCTTATAGCAAACAGGCTTGCCTATAAGTTTGGAAGTGTAAAGCGCTTTGATATAGTGGTGTTTAAGTTTCCCGACAAGGACCCTAATGTAAATCCCAATATTTCAAAGGGTGACAAGGAGGCAAACACTCTTTTCATAAAAAGAGTTATAGGTCTTCCCGGTGAAAAGGTAACGATAAAGGACAATGAGGTCTATATAAACGACAGCACGGAGCCTTTGAAAGATGAGTTTATAAAAGAGCCTATGGAAAGCCCCGATATGGAGTTTGAAGTTCCCGAGGATTGTTATTTTATGATGGGAGATAACAGAAACAACTCCCACGATTCGAGATACTGGCAAAACCATTTTGTAAGAAAAGATGAAATACTCGGCAAAGCCGTGTTTAAATATTTCCCTGTGAATCACATGGGTATTATAAAAGAAGAAAAGGAGTAAAAAAAATGAAAGTAACAAAAGATTCCGTAATAGGCGAATTGCTTGCACAAGATATGCAGATAGCTGCAGTACTTATGAACAGCGGTATGCACTGTGTGGGATGTCCCGCATCTCAAATGGAAAGCCTTGAAGAGGCTTGTATGGTTCACGGTATGGATGTGACCGAAGTGGTAGACAGCATAAACAACTACCTTGAAACAGGTAATATTTAATGACAATGGGGCCGGCAATTTATTTGACGGCCTTTTTTGAGGATAATATGATAGGATTTGTAAAAGGAAGTATAGAATATGTGGGAGATGGTTTTGTTGTAGCCGAGAACAACGGTATAGGCTACAATATAAATGTTTCCTCACAAACTGCCCTCACTCTTTCCGTGAAGGAGGGGGAGGTAAAGATATATACCTACACAAGTGTAAAGGAAGACGATATCACGCTTTTTGGCTTTCTTACAAGACAGGAGTTGGATCTTTTTAAGCTTCTTATATGTGTGAACGGAGTAGGTCCCAAAAGTGCTTTGGGTATACTTGGCAGCTCCGATATAAATGCACTTACATTGGCTGTTATGACAGAGGATGTAAACACCTTGGCAAAAGCCCCGGGTATAGGCAAGAAAACAGCCCAAAGGATAGCTCTTGAACTTAAGGATAAACTAAAGGGATATACGGGGCTTACGGCACCTGTAAGCGTACCTTCATCGGTATCCCTTGCCAAAACGGAGGCGGTACAAGCATTGCAGGCTTTGGGCTTTACCGCGGGAGAGTCGGAAAAAGCGGTATCAAGTATTTATGATGAGAAATTAACTACGGAAGAGTTGGTTCAGAGAGCTTTAAGAGCCTTGAACTGAAAGAGGGATATATGGCTATAAGAACTACCGAGGACACAAGGCTTACGGGTGCTGCGGAAAAACAAGAGGATATATTTTCGGATACTCAACTTAGGCCTTCGGGTTTTGACGGATATATAGGGCAGGAAAAAGTAAAAGAAAATATGAAAATATATATAGAAGCCGCCAAACAAAGAGGAGAAAGTTTGGATCACGTGCTTCTGTACGGGCCTCCCGGGCTTGGAAAGACCACACTTTCAAATATAATAGCAAATGAAATGAATGCTTCCCTTAAAGTGACTACGGGTCCCGCTATAGAAAGACCCGGTGATATGGCGGCGATACTCAACGGTCTGAATGAGGGCGATGTGCTTTTTATAGACGAGATACACCGCATAAACAGGCTTGTGGAAGAGGTGCTTTACTCTGCTATGGAAGATTTTATGCTGGATATCGTTTTGGGCAAGGGAGCCGATGCCAAAAGTATAAGAATAAAGCTTCCTCACTTTACATTGGTGGGAGCCACTACAAGAATAGGCCTTTTAAGTGAGCCCCTAAGGGCAAGGTTTGGAGTGACCAACAGGCTTGAAATGTACAGCGTGGAGGAACTTACAAGGATAATAAAAAGGTCTGCTCGTGTTTTTGATGTGGAAATAGAGGATAAGGGTGCCTTGGAGCTTGCCAAAAGATCCAGAGGTACACCCAGGATAGCCAACAGATTTTTGAAAAGAGTGCGAGATTTTGCACAGGTGAAGTATGACGGTGTCATAACGGAGGAAGTAGCAAGAGAAAGCCTGGATATACTTGAGGTGGATCGCAACGGTCTTGATGTAAACGACAAGAATTTGATCAAAAACATTATAGAAAAATTTGAAGGCGGCCCCGTAGGTCTTGATACTCTTGCGGTATCCTTAGGTGAGGATGCGGGTACTATAGAAGATGTTTATGAGCCCTATCTTATACAGCAGGGATTTATAATGAGAACACCCAGAGGCAGAGTAGCCACAAGACGAGCCTATGAGTATTTGGGGATAGAAACATTTTTAATGTGAGGTGCGATATGATAAAGCTTGAAATAAATGATTTTGTACAAGAAATATATGAGGAGTTGGTGTGTTATGAGGAGGTAGGGGAGGAAAAAGCCCTTAAATGGAAGGAAAAAATAACAGCCTTCCTGGAAAACGCAAACTCCAAAGATATAAAGAAAACCAAAGATAAAACATATTATCAGATAGAAGACGAAAGTGAAATTTTCGACCTTGCGGATAAGTATTTGGAGGCACTTCAAAACGGAAAAGAGGAAGAGTATTGGAAAAAACCTTTATGATAGGTATATTTAAAGAAATACCTTATATAATATCGGGAGATATCGTTATTAAGAAAATAGAAGAGAAAGATGTTACCGACATAAAGGAAATGACTGAGGATAAGTCGGTATATAGGTATGTGCCTGCATTTATTTTTGAGAAAAAACATATAGATGAAAAGAAGCTTGTAGAGGCACTTTATACAGAGTGTATCTCCGAGGGCTCATTGATATTGGGGGTGTATTTTAAGGAAGAATTTTGCGGGTTGGCAGAGTTTTACGGCTACCGTAAAGAATATAATAAAATAAGTATAGGATACAGGTCAAAAAAGCAGTATTGGGGAAGGGGACTTGCAACGGAGGCTACGATACTTATGATAGAATATGTTTTCAATAATACGGAGGCAGAGCTTATAACCGCAACCGTTATGAAGGGAAATAAGGCATCTGAAGCGGCGCTTGCAAAGTGTGGCTTTACAAAGGCAATGGAGACCGAGGAAGATTGGGGTCTTGAAAATAAGGTGAGTGTAAGTAAGTGGTATATTAAGGGCACCTCTAAAAAGTCATAGATCGTAAAATCGGCTATCTTGAATAGGTTAGTAGTCAATGTCTCTCGACAATGCTTGTGGCATTGCTTTCGAGTCATTTCCCGGTCCTCGAACAAGATATCTCGATTTTACTTCAGTAGCACTTCTTAGAGGTACCCTTAAAAAAGCGGAGACAATAAAGCCTCCGCTAAAAATATCACTCTATAATTCTTTTTGCACCGATGTAAGTTCTGAGGGCATAGGGTCTGTTTATATCCGAAAGACAAACGCCGTCATCACCCGCTTCGATATATGTGTTGTCGCCAACGTACATACCAACGTGGGAAACTCCCGAACCGAAGGTGTTGAAGAATACCAGATCACCGGGTTGAAGGTCTTCTTTGGCAACAGGGGTACCCTTTGTGTACATCTCTCTTGATGTTCTGGGAAGAGATATACCGAAGTTCTTGTAGCACATCATAACAAGGCCCGAACAGTCAACGCCGGAGGTAAGGTTTGTACCGCCCCAAACGTAAGGTGTACCTATAAACTGCTTTGAGTAGTCGCAGATCTGCTGAGCAAGCATTGAGGGAAGGGAAGCGTTTTCGGGCTTTTCACCGTTGTGGAATGTAAGGAAGGCACCTCTTACATAGCCTGTGTGTCCCTCATCATCCTGTACGTTTACCCAACCGTACTCTGCGCCGAGAACCGTAAGTGCATATCCATCGGGAAGGTTGACAAGTGTTTTGGAGTTGTCGGTCATACCCTCTTTCATAGCCAGTTTCTCGGGTGAAGAAACAGTTACATATACATCGTCGTCAACATTTGTGATGGAAGCGTTTCCGCACAATGCCGCTGTGTAAAGTGTAGAAGGAACTGCATCTTCATCATATTTATCGGCAGCAAACACATTTGATGAAAGTACCATCGAAAATATGCAAGCAGAAGCTGCCAATTTTGATAAAAGTTTCATTATTAAAATCTCTCCTTAATATTCGATTGAACTATATTCGTTCTTCATCGTACTGTGGTATTGTACTACAGTATTAAGAATTTGTCAAGGGGTTTTTACAAAAATATTTCTCTGTCGTAACACTTTCGTAACAACTTAGTTTAATTTTTTTATAGAATGACTATAAAAGAGAGGTATTTATAGTGAAATTTAATGGCTTTACATAAAAATAACAATAGAAATATTACAAAATATATTTAATTATTAAGAATTTAATTTTTTAAGAAAGGAAAATTATTATGGAACTTAAAAATTTTGATGCCAAAAAAGAAACGGAAAACATTGTAGCTTGGATCAAAAACTGGTTTGAGGAAAACGGACCTACCGCAAATGCTGTGGTGGGAGTTTCGGGAGGCAAGGATTCAAGTGTTGTAACAACCCTTCTTGTAAGAGCCTTGGGAAAGGAAAGAGTGGAGGCTGTTCTTATGCCAAAGGGCATACAGCCCGATATAGAAGACTCTAAAAGCCTTGTAAGACTTTTAGGTCTTGAAGGCAGAGTTGTAAATATAAAGGAAAGTGTGGAGGCGGTGGAAAAAAGCCTTTTGGACAGCGGCCTTGAAACTCTAAGCGAGGACACACGTATAAACATACAGCCTCGTATAAGAATGACGGTGCTTTATGCCGTAGCTCAAAGCCTTAAAAACGGGGGTAGGGTAGCGAATACCTGCAACAGATCCGAGGATTGGATAGGCTATTCCACAAAGTACGGCGATGCCGCGGGAGATTTTTCCCCTTTGGCAAACTATACGGTATCCGAAGTACTTAAAATAGGTGAATACTTGGGCCTTCCGGATACCCTTGTACACAAGACCCCCTCCGACGGCCTTTCGGGAAGATCCGATGAGGACAAAATAGGTTTTACCTATGATACTTTAGATAACTATATTTTAAACGGTATATGTGAAGACGAAAAAACAAAGGAAAAAATAGATCGTATGCACAGACTTAATCTGCATAAATTAAAAACAATACCTACCTGCCCAAAAAGTCAAAATTAATAGGTATATTATAAAACACCAAGCCCCTTACATGGCTGTATCGCTTTGTAAGGGGCTTTTTACAAGCATCTTTTAATAATCATCCCACAGATCTTCGTTCTCTTCAAGGTCGTCGTAGGCATCGTCCTCGTTGTCGTAAATGTCGCTGTAATCATCCATATAGGCGTCAAGGTCCTTGTCGTAAGGGTCTTTGTGGGAATTGTTTTTTGAACTTGAGCCGTTTTTGGAAGAGTTATTTTTGGGGGTGGGTGTTTGTGATTTTATGGGGTCTTGTCTGTGATCCGAAACACTTACTACCTTGCCTTTTTCACAGGTGGCGCTAAATATTATATAGCCGTTTTTCTCCCAAGTATATATTGTTCTCTCCCATTTATATGTATTATATGGATAGGAATTGGATTCGGGGTTATCGGAAGAAGAACGTTCTTCACGATTTGTATATCTGCCTAAGCCTGTGTAGAGTATATAGTCTTGATCCATACCTTCGTAAGGGATAGGGTGGGCCGCCTTATGTTCATTGTATACTTTTTCCTCTGCTTCCCATAATGCATCCGACTCCTTTTTTTTATTCTTTTGGTAGTTATCGGTCACGAGCTCTGCAAGAGTTCTAAAAAAGTTTTCTTGTGCTTTGTTCATAGGGGGCAGATCACCCGATAGAGATTGAAAGGCTCCGTAGGCGGTAGTATAAGGTGTTGGTACATCGTAGCTCTTAGTACGGTTTTCCTCTATTCTCATTCTTCCGTTTACGGTAGAAGCATACATGTCGCACATAGCTTTGCATCTTAACGCTCCCTGACCGTATTTTGTTGAGGGATATTTTGCATATAGCGCTTCAAAATCATCATAGGCTTTTTCGTAGTTGCCCGATATCAAAAGCCCGAAGGCATTGTCGTATAACTCTTTTGCTTTAAGCTCTGCAACTTTGTCGGATATAAGTACGGGGAAAAGGAAGAAAGCAAACAAAGCCAAAACAATAGCTATCAAGCTCGCAATTGATAAAAATACAAACTTTTTATCTTTTTTTAGTAGAGCCAATTTTTTTAGAAATCTTTTCTTTTTGCTGCTCTTTTTCATTTCCTCATCTCCCCTCAATGTTTTACGATTTCATTTTATCACAACCATATTATAATGTCCATACCGATATTTATGAAGATTTGTGCCGGGTGTGACGGCTTTGCAAAAAATTATAAATTTCTTGTTTTTTATCTTGACAACACCATAATAAAGTGGTACAATCCCCTTTGTGTAAAGAAGAAGCTCCACTTCTCACCTTACGGCTTTCGTGCTTTGAGGTTATGTTTTCACTTTTTTTGTGATTATGAATTTATGTGGCAGAGCTTGTTCGCTCTGCCTTTTATATTGGAGCCGCAATATTTTTAAGGAGGTGTTGACCATTACCGATTTAATGACTAACGGTCAAATAAGAGATAAGGAAGTAAGACTTATAAGCGATACGGGAGAGCAGCTTGGTATAGTATCAGCAAAAGACGCACAGAAGATTGCCGATGACAGGGGCTTGGATCTTGTAAAAATATCCCCTCAGGCAAAGCCGCCCGTCTGCAAGATAATGGACTACAGCAAGTATAAGTTCGATCTTGCCAAAAAAGAGAAAGACGCTCGTAAAAAACAGAAAACCGTGGAGCTTAAAGAGGTTCGCCTCACTCCCAATACCGACACCCACGACGTTGAGGTGAAGGTGAAGAACGCCGTTAAATTTCTTAAAAGCGGTAATAAGGTCAAGATAAGCATACGTTTCAGAGGACGTGAGCTTTCCAGACAGGATATTGCATTAAAGATAATGAACGATTTTGCCGACAGCATTTCCGAGTACGGTGTTGTGGATAAAGCACCCAAAATGGAAGGCAGATCTATGGCAATGTTCGTATCACCCAAAACCAATTGATAAACAGGAGGAAGAAAAATGCCTAAATTAAAAACAAGAAAAGCTGTTGCTAAGCGTGTTTCCGTAACAGGTACAGGTAAGATCAAGAGAACAAAGGCTAACAAGCAGCACATTCTTACAAAGAAGAGCACAAAGGTAAAGAGAGGCTACAGAAAGGCTACACTTGTAGACTCTACAAACGTTAAAGTAATGAGAAAAGAATTACCTTACATCTGATTTACGGGAGGAAATAACAAATGGCAAGAGTAAAAGGAGCTTTAAACGCTCGTAAAAGACATAAAAAAGTATTAAAGATGGCTAAGGGCTATTACGGTGCAAGAAGCAAACAGTACAGAGTTGCTAAGCAGTCCGTAATGAAGGCTCTTGCATACTCCTTTGCAGGCAGAAAGCAGACAAAGAGAGCATACAGAAAGCTTTGGATAGTAAGAATAAATGCAGCCGCAAGAATGAACGGTCTTTCTTACAGCAAGTTTATGAGCGGTCTTAAGAACGCAAACATCAACATCAACAGAAAGATGCTTGCAGACCTTGCAGTAAACGATTTCGCAGCTTTCACAGCTTTGGTTGAAAAGGCTAAGACAGCAGTAAAATAATAAAAAACAAAAGGCATTGAGGAGAAAGTCTTCAATGCCTTTTTTTATGGGATGTGAAGGTTATATTCTTATACCCACATTGTTTGTAAATAGTTTTTTTTAGTCCTATGCTCTATTAAAGTTTTTGTCCGCATCCTTTACAGTAAATAGTATTCGCAGGATTATCAAAACCGCAATTATAACAGGTTATGAGTTCTTCGGGGGCAGAATCTACGGCTTCAAGAATCGACGGAGCATTGTCCTCTTGATATTGAGGTGTCTGCTGCTGAGTCGGTTGCTGTTGTATATCTTTATGGCGGGACCTCTCCGTCAGCTGTGGCTGTTCAGGGGAGGCTTTGTGGCAGTTGCGGTTATTTCAAAGTAATTTATATTTTCATACATTATCAAAAACTACAATAAATGTTAATGTATGGATGCGGTGTTTAATTTGGAGAAAGAAAACCTCCCCACGGTAGGCTCGCCTGAAAGGAGAGCTGTCGGCATTAGCCGACTGAGAGGTTCTTTTGCCAAGGCCGTAATGGTAGTGTACCCCCACAAACAACAATTTATCAAAGCTAAAGATGGAAAAATCAATATTTAGCTTACAAAAAATTGATTTGGGTCAACAAATACAACACTCACCCAAAAAAGTTCAAGCCACCTGTATAAGGTGGCTTGCTTTAATCATCATAAAGACTGTAGCTTATTTCATCAAGTTCCGCATGGAAAAATTCGGGCCAGCTGTATTGGTTCATATAGTCGCCTATGTAGTCGTATTTAGACTCCTTCTTTTTTTCCAGCCAATCGAAGAGGTCACATTCTATGGCGCTTGTTACTATAGCTATGGAGCCTCTTTGTTTTGATACTATATTTTCAAGCTTTTGAGCTTTTAGTGTATTTTGCAGATCCTGTCTTAAATTTCTTAGGTAGGACATTTTTTTATCGGGGTCGCCGTCGTCTTCCCAAAGACAGGCTATTATCTCTCCGTTTGTGACCTGTGCGCCTCTGTTGTTTATAAGTATAGCCACCATTTCTTTTGTGCGGTTGTACTTAAATTGTACGGGCTTTCCGTCTATAAAGAACTCGAAGTTTCCGAAAGTTTGGGCAAAAACTCTTTTTTGTTGCTTTTGTCTTTGGCTAAAGCGCAGTTCCTCAAACTCTTTTTTAATATCTTTTTCAGACAGGGGTTTTAGTATATAGCCGCTGGCGTGTATTTTAAGAGCATCGTAGGCATAGTCTTTATTTTGGCACACATATATAAGGTTTATGAAAGGATGCAATTCTTTTATGTAAGTACCTAAGTCTATACCGCCGAGTTCGGGCATATCACCGTTTAAAAAAGCTACATCATACTCTTTTTCTCTTGCGGAGGCAAGGGCTGAAAGAGAGTCTGTAAATGTGTCTATACCGCACAGGGGATAAAGCTTTTCTATAGTGGCTTTGTGCTTTTCGGTAGTTGCTTTTTCGGAGTCCACGATTATAATATTCATTTTATTCAATACTTCCTACAGAACGAAGCTTTTGACTTTTTCGCTCTTCGCCTGTCATCATAAACGGATTTTTTTCTCCCACAAGAAGGGTGTTTCCTTCATTCATGGCTGCCTCCCTCAAAGGGCCTGCATTTAGGTCCGCAATGACAAGGGCTGCAAATCTGTCGTAGTTATCATCGTCTATTACGGGGAAATGATAGCGCATCCTGTACCAGTGGGTGGGATCGAAACCTGCCGAGCCTATATACAGCCTGTCGGCGGTTTGAGCCACGTCATCGCAGTCCGCCTCCTGTCCGGGAGGAACACTGCCCTCACAAAAAAGCATGGCATAGGTGCGAAGTATCTTGTTTCGTATGGTATCTTCTTTTTTATTGCCGTCAGTTTTGGAGGTGACCTTATCCATCACGCTGTAATAGTAGTCCCTGGCTTCTTCACTGTCATCAAAGTTAATGATAGCTTCATAAAATTTTCTGTCTATATATTTAACAGCCATATTTTTCTCCTTCTACAAGGTTTACTTTCTGACCGTCTTGTTTTTTCCCGTTTCCTTGGCGGTGTAAAGGGCATCGTCTACCCTGTTGTAGAGTGTATCTACACTTTCTCCAGGCTTTGCAACGGTTATACCTACACTTACCGTAAGGTTACCCGCCAGATCGAAGTTGATTTTTGAAAATTCGTTTCTTATTTTTTCGGCGGTCTCAAGAAGATCCTCGTTGCTTACCATAGCAAACATAAATTCTTCTCCGCCCCATCTTCCTGCGTAGGCTTTGCCCGAAATACTTTCTGCGGTGCGGGAGAGTATATTTGCAAGAGCTTTTATAACATTATCACCCTCATTGTGGCCGAAAATATCGTTTACACGCTTAAAGTTGTCGATGTCCACCATTATCAGGGAAAGGGGAGTATCGCCGATGTTGTTGAGATTTTCCGATATGACGGATTGTATAGCTCCTCTGTTCAGTATCTGTGTAAGGGAATCGGTGCGAGCCAATAACTCCAGCTGCTTATTTGCCTTGTCAAGCTCATCCGTAGCAGCCGCTATAAATGTGGCAAGCCTGTTTACCATAGATATTTTGCCCGATATTGTTTTAGGCACATAGCTATCTGCCCATCTTTCGGTCTCAAAGGGCTCGCCTTCACGCATGGAGGCTATTACAAGGGTGACATTGTGCTGATTTACGGCACCGTTTGTTCTTAAAAATTCACTCGAGGTGAAGAACCCGAAGGTGGGAGCTACCGCATGAAGAGGCTGTGTCTCATTTTGAGATTCGTGGTTGCCCCAAAATGTTCTTCTTGCGGCACAGGAGTATATATGTATTATTTCGGGGGAAAAGTATCTTATCTTTTCGCTTTCGCTTTCTATGTTTTCAAGTATTGTCCAAGGATCTCCGTAGGCTATCTTTGCAAGAACATTTTCTTCTATATCCGAGGTCATTTCCAAAGAGCCGTCGTCGTTACTTGCTATGGGGGCACGAAGTATGTCTATGCCGTTGTAACGGTAAAGGAAGGGGAATTCCAAGGTGTTTGTAAAGAAATTCTCATCGTTTTTGATGTTGAGATACTTGTAGTATGTTTCGTATGCAGGTCTTCCGTCCAACTCATAGAGGGTAGAGCCTTTCGAACGTGTAACGCGAAGGGGTCTGCCCAAGGGTTTCCAACCCGTAATATAACGGGTGTCGATATAAAAGTCGTTTCCGCCCATTAAAAGAAAGGCTATGCTGTTGTTACTGTAACCCTTTTCCTTTGTAAATACGCAGGCAACATTGCTGTCTATGTTAAGGTTGAAGGCTCCGCCACCGAAAATTTCAATATTTTCGGGTATGGTGCTAAGCTCCTTGCAGAAGTTTGTCATGGACATACCTCTTATGGTAAGAAGCATCTCTATAGCCTTTGTTTCTCCAAAAGTCTCTATTTCCTTTTTAAGCTCGTTGACCGCAGTCAAGTAGGTATCGTTGGTAAGTTTATACTGCAACATTTTTACCTTTGTGGAGGCGTATTCGAATATGGTGCAGGATATTCCTATGGGATTTGGAGAAAGCTTACCGTCTAACACATTTCCGTTACTTGAACAGCCCATATATGTAGCGTAGGGCATTTCCTCGTCTATGGTACGGCATATTTCTTCTATCGTGGTTTGATCCGTGGTCTCCGAAAAAATATAGAAAACCACATGAGAATATACATGTGAACGACACCAGTTGTTTATCTTTTGAAGCTCTCTGAGGAGCATAGTTTTATCGCTGTATTCGAATTGAAACTGACGCATAGATACACCTCCGTAAATATTTATCCTTCCCTTCCCACTATTATACTATGTATTTGAGTAATAAGCAAGAGTTAATATAAATTTATGGTTTATTTTATACATCTTTATCAATCGGAAGGGGAAATGCTGTCCGTAGTGTGCAAACAAAGCGGGTAAATACACTAACGACCGATAATCGAGAAAGGTATACAGGTGTCAAGCCGATTGCGATCGTGTTGCGGTGGACATTTATAAGGGCGGAGGTATCGGTTGTTGACATAAGACGTATTTTGTGAGATTATATAGAAAATAACCAAAAACGAGGTCACGGATATGATACAGGATATTTACCCCCATAGGCTTAACAACAAATACAAAAATAAGACCGTAAGAGAGGACTCCTATGTTTTTATAGGGAAAGAGGGGCGTTTTTTATGCGGTTGCGATAAGGATCAAATATATATACCGAAGGTGGAGGATGTTTTAAGATCCTTAAAAACGGAAAAGTTTACTTATGCTTTTTCTTTGGATGATAGGGATTTTTTCTTTTATAACGGCACGGATTATGTAAGTGAAAACTATGAGTTTTTATCGGTAAGGGAAATAAGGGAAAGAGGTCTTGGACCTAAGCATTGTGTTTTTGCCTTGCTTACCGCAAAACATATTTCGGATTGGTATTCGGACAACAAATATTGCGGAAGATGTTCTCTTGAAATGAAACACTCTCTTACGGAAAGAGCTATGGTCTGCAGTTGCGGATATACCTGTTATCCCAGAATAATGCCTGCTGTGATCGTAGCTGTGATAAAGGGGGACTCTCTTCTTCTTACAAAGTATAAAACAGGCTATAAAAATTATGCTCTTGTGGCAGGTTTTACAGAAATAGGGGAAACACTGGAGCAGACCGTGGAAAGAGAGGTAATGGAGGAGACGGGCATAAAAGTAAAGGATATAAAATACTACAAATCTCAACCTTGGGGAGTGGCAAACGATATACTTGTGGGATTTTTCTGCTATGCCGACGGAGATGATAAAATAGTGGCGGATAAGAGTGAGCTGGGTTTTGCGGGGTGGATAAAAAGAGAGGATATAAAGCTTCAACCCGATGACTATTCTTTGACAAACGAAATGATGATGAAATTCAAAACAGGTGAAGTTATATAATACTACCTATTGTAAATATTGACTAAACATAATGATTTTTGCGTTGTGAAATTGCATAATAAAAACAGTAATATTATTATAAAACAAATGAAATAATTGTGCAATATCACAAATCCGTTTTTCAAAATGCACAAATCGAAAAAATCCCATTGACAAGGGCTTTTTAAGGGTGTATAATCCTCTTACATTAAAGGAAGACATTAAGTAACGAAAGCTCGGTCGGGTACCCAAGAATATATAGGCTGAGGTTTCGGTGGGCAGTTTTGACGAGAAGTGCAGAAATGCTTGGAAGGGAAAGGATGTGAGTCCACCTAAAACTTAAGTTCCGTTCAATAACCGTTGCGTTGCTCCATACTCAATACATTTTTTGATATTATAGCAGTTGTTTTAAAAGTTTTGTGTAGAGAATTAGCATACGAAAAGAGCAGTGCCTGGGGTTATATGAACATAGGTCTTTTATTTATATAGATTGGATGTTGTCTCTCAGTATCGCCGAATATGGTTGGAATATGTGGTTCATAAGCGGCAAGTTCGAGAGGAGTGTTTATCATGTGGATATTCAGTCGGGTAGTTTTAAAGTGTGCGAGAGAGCACATGTTCCGGTCTCTTTGATTTTGGTATCGCTTCGGAATGTGGCCTTCAATATATAAGGTCAAGGGCTAAAGGCTCAAGTGGGATGATGTAGGTAGCAATTAAGACGAGAGGTCGAAGAGGAAGTGCAACTCCTTAAGTTGTACAAATATTCGCGGATATATTAAAATGAAAGTGAGTTAAAATTTAATATGGTTGAGTTTATGTAAGCCTGTCGGTTGTAGGAAATGATCGACAGGCTTTTTCTTTGCGTAAATTGGGTAAATAAGACAATTAAATAGAAGTTGGATTTGTAATAACAGAGGTTTATAATAGGAGAACACGAAGAAGGGAGTGGATACTATGTGCAAAGCGGTTGAGGAATATGCAAGAGAAAAATAGTTAGAAAAAACCGATAATTTTATTGTTAAACTGTTAAAAAGAGGAAGAGATACGGTATCTGAAATATCAAATCTTGCGGATGTAACTATTGGGAACCTCTAAAAACTCATAAATCGTAAAATTGGCTATCTTGCAAAGGTTAGTCGTCAATGTCTCTCACCAATGCTCTACATTGGCTTCGAGCCATTTCCCGGTCCTCGAACAAGATATCTCAATTTTACTTCAATAGCACTTTTTAGATGTCCCC
>JAFSVK010000026.1 GCA_017444985.1 Bacillota bacterium | reverse complement strand
GCTTGTAGCGAAAACCGCCTGACGGCGTCCGATATCTTTCGGTAACTGTCAAGGTCTCTTGACATAGCAAGTTTGTAAGTTTGCTCGCAAACTTACAAATCCCGAAGGGACGGACTTTTGCTACGCAAAATCCGCAATGCTATGCCTGCGAGCCCTTTCCTAGATTTGTGAAATTTTATCTCATCGGTACTTCAACCACATTAATCAGTGCTTCCTTAAACACGACAGGGAGGTGTTTTTTATGCTGTTTTTGGAATATCCCAAGTGCAGTACTTGTAAAAAGGCTAAGAAATGGCTGGAGGACAAGGGTGTGGGATTTACCGATAGAGATATAAAAGGGGATAATCCCACTTATGAAGAGCTGAAGCTTTGGCATGAGAGGAGTGGGCTACCCATAAAGAGGTTTGTGAATACTTCGGGGCTTAAATACAAGGAACTTAATCTGAAAGAAAAGCTTCCCACCATGAGCGAAGATGAAATATACAGGCTTTTGGCACAGGACGGTATGCTTTGCAAAAGGCCTATAGTGGTTACGGAAAAGTTTGTACTTACGGGCTTTAAGGAGCAAGAGTGGGAAGAGGCTATACTTTAGGAGGATAATATTTTGGCAGGATCTGTTACGGGAAATATATTTAAAGTCATGACATGGGGAGAGTCCCACGGCTATGGATTGGGTGCTGTGGTAGACGGTTGTCCCGCAGGCATAGAGATAGATGAAGAGTACATACAAAAAGATATGGACAGAAGGAGACCCGGGGGAAATAAATTCGGTACAAAGAGAAACGAGGGGGATAAAATAAAGATACTTTCCGGGGTCTTTGAGGGTAAGACCACAGGTACTCCCATTTCTCTTGCGGTCATAAACGAAAACCAACGCTCGGGAGATTACGGCAATATCATGGAAGTCTTTCGCCCCGGGCATGCGGATATGGGCTTTTACAAAAAGTACGGTTTCAGAGACTACAGAGGAGGTGGCAGATCCTCCGGCAGAGAGACCCTGGCAAGAGTTGCGGCGGGGGCTGTGGCAAGGAAGTTTCTTTCACAGCTTGGTATAAGTATAAAAAGCTACACTCTTCAAATAGGTAGTGTAAAGGCAGAGAAAAAAAACATAGAGGATATTTTTGAAAATCAATTTTTTATGCCCGATAAGGAGGCTGCCGAAAAGGCGGAGGCTCTTTTAAAAGAAACTTCGGAAAAGGGAGACTCTTTAGGTGGTGTTGTTGAATGTGTTATAAGCGGTATGCCTATAGGTATAGGTGAGCCCGTGTTTGAAAAGCTGGACTCATCTCTTGCTAAAGCCTTTATGTCCATAGGTGCGGTAAAAGGTGTGGAATTTGGCGGTGGCTTTTCCGTAGCCGAAGCCTCGGGCTCCGAAAACAATGACGAGTTTTACATGGGCGAGAACGGTAAAATACTTAAAAAAACCAACAACAGCGGAGGCATTTTGGGAGGCATGAGTGACGGAGCCGACATAGTGGCAAGAATAGCTTTCAAACCCACCCCCTCCATATCTCAAAAGCAAAACACCGTAGATATACACGGAGAAAACAGAGAAATAGAAATAAAGGGCAGACACGACCCCGTAATAGTGCCCAGAGCCGTAGTGGTAACAGAGGCTATGGCGGCGATCACCGCAGCCGATATGATGCTTATGAATTTGTCGGCGAATATAGAAAACATTAAAAAAGTTTACGGAGTAGTGTGATTATAAACAGACCGTGAAAGCATATTTTGCTTTTAGGTCTGTTTTTATGTAATTTTTAAATTTACATTACAAACAGTTTACAATATTGTGTTTTTGTGGTATATTTTACTGAGGTGGAAAAGAATGGAGGCGGTTTATGGAAAAGAAGACCATAGTATTAACGGGAGGCGGAACAGCAGGGCATGTTACGCCTAATATAGCACTTCTTCCATATCTTAAAAAAGAGGGGTACAAAGTATACTACATAGGTTCCCGCAACGGTATGGAAAAGGATATCGTAAAAAGATACGGTATGGAGTTTTACGGCATAAGTTCGGGAAAACTCAGAAGATATTTCGATCTTAAAAATTTTACGGATATCTTCCGTGTTTTAAAGGGCATATTTCAGGCTAAAAAGCTTATTAAAAAACTAAAGCCCGATATTGTTTTTTCAAAAGGCGGCTTTGTGGCTGTGCCTGTGGTAATAGGGGCGTGGTTTAATAAAGTGAACGTGGTGTGTCACGAGTCGGATATGACACCGGGGCTTGCCAACAAGTTAGCCATTCCCTTTGCAAAGGCTGTATGTACCACCTTTCCAAAAACAGCAGAGAACATAAAAGGAGGAAAAGGTGTCTATACTGGTACACCCATAAGAGACGTACTTAAAAAGGGGGATAGGGAAAAGGGGCTTAAACTCTGTTCTTTCGGCGGGGAAAAGCCTGTACTTCTTATTATGGGTGGCTCTCAAGGCTCCGTTGCCGTAAACAAGATAGTAAGGCAGGCTCTGCCTAAACTGACCGACAGGTTTGATATTGTTCATCTGTGCGGAAAGGGCAACAAGGATATGAGTCTTGAAGAATACCCGGGATACACTCAATTTGAGTATATCTCAAAGGAGCTACCCGACATATTTGCTTGCTCGGATATAGTTGTATCAAGAGCGGGAAGCAATGCAATATGCGAGTTTTTGGCTCTTAATATGCCCATGCTTTTAATACCTCTTCCCTTAGGGGCAAGCAGAGGCGACCAGATACTAAATGCCAAAGACTTTCTTGCAAGAGGTTTTGCGAGAGTTTGCTACGAGGAGGATATTACAGAGGAAAAATTCCTTTCGGAAACAGATAAGCTCTACACTCAAAGAGAAGACTACAAAAATTCCATGGCAAAGGCAAATATGGAAAACGGCACAGAAGCCGTTATGAATGTTATAAAAAAATATACAAAGTAAAGGGAACCTCTAAAAAGTCATAAATCGTAAAATTGGCTATCTTGCCCGAGTACGTCGTCAATGTCTCTTACCAATGCTCTACATTGGCTTCGAGCCATTCCCTAGTTCTCGAACAAGCTATCTCAATTTTACTTCAATAGCACTTTTTAGAGCTCCCCTAAAATGTAAAATAAGGAAGGAAAAGAAAATGAAAAAATTAGCGTTAGCGGTTTCCGCAGTACTTATGCTTCTTTCTACCGCCGTATATGCGGAAAACGAGGTTACCGTTATTGTAAAGGGTCAGGAGATAGACTCCAAAGGCTCCATAATAGATGCAAGGACTTTCGTACCCGTAAGAGGCGTATTCGAAAAGTTGGGATATACCGATATAAGCTGGGACGGGGAAACCAAAACAGCTACCCTTAAAAACTCTTCGGGTTCGGAAATAGTTATTACAAACGGCTTAGACTACTTTACCGTAGACGGTAAACAGGTAACTCCCGATGTACCTCAGCAGATACTTAACGATAGGTTCGTAATACCCTTAAGAGCGGTATCCGAGGCTGTAGGTGCAAAGGTGGATTGGGACGGAGAGACCAAAACAGCTACCATAAAGAAAGGCCTTACGGTGGTAGATACCTTAGACCTTAGCAGTGCCAAATAATGCTTGAATGTAAAATACTCGATGCCCCACGGGTGGGAGAAATATATGCCCATGACTTGGCACGAGATTTTCCTAAGGAAGAAATAAAACCCTTATCCCACATATACGGCTATATGGAAAAGGGGCGATACACTACCTTAGGTTTTTATGAAGAGGGTGTTTTCAAAGCCTACGCCTTTCTTTTTAAGTTGGAAAATGCCTTGCTTTTGGACTATTTTGCGGTTTGCCCTCCTTACAGGGGCAAGGGCATAGGTTCTTATGCAATAAGGCTTATAAAAGAGGGCTTGAGCGAAAGGGATATACTCATTTGCGAATCGGAAGATCCCCAAAAGGCAAAAAACAATAAAGAAAGAGAAAAAAGATCGAAAAGACTTTCTTTCTATGAAAGAAACGGGTTTTCGGACTCTTTTTTAACATCTCTTGTTTTCGATGTGGGGTATAAAGTGCTGTATCTTAATAAAGAAAAGTGTTTACAAACAAAAGAAGATATTAAAAACAATTATATCAAAATATACAAAGAAATGATCGGTGAAAACAAATTCAGAGAAAAAATCAAGATCTGAAAGGAGTATTAAGGAGTATTTATGAAAAGATTTTTGGCGGGGGCAATATCTTTTGCTCTCATGACAGGCAGTATGCCTTATGCTCAGTCTGTAGTATACGGCAAGGAAGCCGAGCAAGAAGTTTCTGCGGTTGAGGAAAGCGTGGAAGAAGCGACGGAAGAAACGGTTGAAGAGGAAAATATTCCTTTAAAGACCTACGACGAAACTGTTTCCTATGCGGTTACGGGCGGAAATATATATTTCAGTGTGGATGGCGACGGCAAAGCCACTCTTACAAGTGTGGATAACAGTGTTACAAAAGCTATAATACCGGCTGTGGTATCGGGCTACGAGGTTGTGGCAATAGGAGACAGTGCCTTTTTATCCGACAGCAAAAACACTAAAAACATTATGGAGGTAAGTATACCCGCAGGAGTTACTTACATAGGTACAAAAGCCTTCTACGGCTGTTCCAAACTCAGTATCGTGGATATTAAAAGCACCAAGCTTGATTTCTTGGGTGACCAGGCATTCAGAGGCGTTATAGCAAGTGAGATAAAAATACCCACAGGTATTTCTGCGATACCCAAATATGCTTTTAAGGATTGTACCCACCTTCAGGAAGTGGTGATACCCGCGGGAGTTGAGACCATAAACGACTATGCTTTTGACGGTTGTACCTCCCTTGCAAAGGTAACTATACCCGGGGACACCAAAAAGATAGGTACTTATGCTTTCAACAACTGTAAGATACTTGTGGAAGTTATAAATATGAGCAAGGTGGAAACTATAGGAGGTTACGCTTTCCAAAACTGTTCTCTCCTCACTACCGTTCCCTTGCCCTCTACCTTAACTACAATAGGCAAATACGCTTTTTCAAAGTGTGCGGCATTAAAGAGTGTGACAATACCGAGCAGTGTTGTTACAATGGAAGAGAATGTATACTCGGGTTGTACCGCTCTTGAAAGTGCGGAATTTGCATCGGGGACCCTTACGGCAGTTCCTAAGGCTACATTTGCAAATTGTGTAAATTTAAAGAACATAAAAATACCCGAAGGCTTTACAGATATAAACGCTCAGGCTTTCAGCGGTTGTACCGTAGTGGAGAATTTGGACCACCTGCCTTCCACTATAGAGACTATAGGAAACGAAGCTTACAGTAAAGCAGGTATAAGAGAGGTGAACCTTCCCAAGTCGATAAAAAGTGTGGGAGAAAAGGCTTTTATGGCAACAAATGTAAACAGCCTCACCTTAGACCTTGAAAATATAGAATGGAAAAGCGCAGGTTTCCAGGAGTGTAAAAATCTTGAGAGCGTGGTTATAGAAAAGGGAACGGGTATACCTATAAGTATGTTTGCAAATTGTTCCGTGCTTAAAAATGTAAGCATTGCAAGCACGGTGGATTTTATAGGGGCTTATGCCTTTGCCAACTGCTCCATACTCGAGTCCATAACCCTTCCCGAGGGTCTGACATATTTGGATGAAGGAGCTTTGGGTGGTTGTAACTCCCTTAAGTCCATAACGGTTCCCGCAGGTATAAATTTCTTACCTAAGTCCGTTTTTGAAAAGTGTAATTCCTTATCGGAGGTTATTTTTAAGGGAGATATTTCCTATATAAGTGAAAGTGCTTTCAGCAACTGTACATCTTTGACCTCCATAACACTTTCGGAAAACTTGGTATCTATAGGCAATAAGGCATTTTATGGATGCACGGGCTTAACAGAGGTGAAACTTCCCGAAAGCCTTACCACTATAGGTGAAAGTGCCTTTGCCGATTCGAGGAATTTAGTAAAAATAAACTTCCCCGAAAAAATTGCATACATAGGAAACTATGCTTTCAAGAACACCGGTTTTACTTCTCTTGATATACCTCTTTACGTAGGCAAAGCGCTTCATCAGTGCAGTTTGAACCAAAAACAGGGTCAGCATGTATTTGAGGGCTGTATTGCTTTGGAAGAAGTAAAACTTAATTGGGCTCCCGAAAAGGACGACAATACGGCATACAACATACCCGATTACACATTTTCAAATTGTACCGCTTTAAGCAAGGTGGAAATGTCAAGTGCCATAAAGATAATAGGCGGATACGCTTTCAGAAACACGGCTATAGAAGAACCTCAGCTTCCCGAGGGTATAGAGATAATAGACCAGTATGCTTTTGCAGATAACAAGAAGCTTACAAAAATATCCATACCCGACAGCGTGACATTTGAGGGCGATTATCTGCTCAAAGGCTGTACGGCTCTTACAGAGGTGAAGTTCCCCAAGGGTACGGATTATATACCAAAGAGTATGCTTTCAGGCTGTACCGCGCTTGTTGAGGTAAAGATACCCGCAGGTATCACGGCTATAAAGGATTATGCTTTTGACGGCTGTACAAAGCTTCAAAATGTGGAGATACCCGCAACGGTACTTAACATAGACGACTATGTTTTCAGGAACTGTAAGGTAATGGAAAGCGTAAAAATGCCTTCTTCATTGCAGACTATAGGAAAGTATTGTTTTACAAACTGTCTTGCATTAACAAAGGTAGAGCTTAACAGCGGACTTACCGCTATAGACTCCTATGCATTCCAAGGCTGTACCGCCATTGAAAACATACAGTTGCCTCTTACCCTTACTACTTTAGGTGAGAAGGTATTTGCAAGCTGCACAAGCCTTGACAATATATTTATACCCGCAAACGTTACATCTATGGGTACCTTCCTTTTTGATAAGGATAAGAACTTTAAGACTGTTTACTTGAGCAAAGGTTCCGACCCGGATAATTACATCTACTACCCCGACGGTACGGAGAAGGTGTATATAGACGGTGAAGTTCCCGAAGGTCTTGAGGGCTGGATATTTGATGCGGACCTTTACAAGCAGTCAAATCCCGATGTACCCGAGGCTATGAAGAATAATGCCGTTTATCTGTATATGGATTGGATAAACAACGGTATAGCTCAGGGTAAAGACGGCTCCTATGTTTTCGATGTAGCAGACTATGAACTCTACAATCCTCAAATAGCAGCCGACTATGCCACAAAGTATACGGATGTTTACGAATACAGAAAGGCTCTTTACGAGCACTTTGTATCCGAGGGTTGCGATGCTATGGAAGTGGGAAGCAAGGACTTCAGCACAAAGGTATATCAGCAGAAGTACTCTCTTGATAACCTTACGGGAAGCGAACTTGTGGAGGACTATGTTAAAATAGGTCGTGCCGCAGGAAGAACAGCTCCCGCAGGCGACCCTGTAACAAAGGGTGATGTAAACTCGGACGGTGCCATAGACTCTAAGGATGCCTCCATCGTGCTTCAACACTCCAGCGGTGCTGTCACACTTACGGGTAGCGACTTTACCGCAGGCGATGTAAATAACGACGGCTCCGTGGATTCCAAGGATGCCTCCATTATACTTCAGTACACATCGGGTATTACAAAGGAACTTTAATTATGCGTAAAGGTTCGAATGATCGTACTTAGGTGGCGGGAGTATGTCACAATAATGCCTAATGTAACAAAAAAGTTAAAAAAATATTTGTAAAATTTAAATAAAATATCTTGAAATCACAGGTGTTTTGTTGTATTATTAGCGTGAATAGTTTTGTGGATGTATCGTATGCGACGGGCAGAGGTCGTGAGCCTTTTGTTGTTGGGGTTGCCCTTTGATAGTCGCATGGGGTAAAACACAAACGAAAATAATATAAGGAGGATAAAAATGAAAAACTTTGGTTTAAAAAGGACATTAAGTTTCATTCTTGCTTTGGCTATGGTTTTCAGTACCATTATGGTAGCTAACGTATCCGCTGAGGGTAATGTTATCATATCTCTGGATCCCAATGTGACCGAAGCAAAAGCAGGCGACAATGTGGTTGTAGATCTTAACATTGCTAACAACCCCGGATGCGCAGGTTTCACAATCGAAGTACATTACGATAAGGATGTATTTACTTATGTAGCAAAGGGCTTCAGAGGCTCTTTCTACACAGTATCAGCAAACGACTATCCCGATGACGGATATGTTAAGCTTGCGGCTGCCGCAGATTCCGATAACGATATGGCAGAGGATATTCTTTGGCAGTTAAACTTCACAGTTAAAGAGGGAGCTCCCGCTAAGACAGCTGAGTTCTCCGCAAACGTTCTTCAGCTCTTCAACATAGAGCAGACACGTACAGCCGACAACCTTCCCAGTGAGGTTAAGAACGGTCAGGTAGTTATCAACGGCGGTGCTGTTGAGACTACTACAGAGGCTACTACAGAAGCTACAACAACAGAAGTTACAGAGGCTACAACACAGGCTCCCGCTCCCGTAGTAGACGGTTTCACAGGCAAGGCTACAATACTTGCAAGTGAAGTAAACGCTAAGTTCCCCGACGGTGTTCCCGGTAGCGGCGACGGCACAGCTCCCGCATTCACAGACCTTGGTAGCGGTGTTACTGCTGTAAACGGCGGAAGCAACTATGAAGCTAAGGCTGTTGCATACACCTTCGCAGACGGACAGGCATTCTCAGAAGAGTTCCAGGTAGGTAAGGGTAACAACGCTGTGGCTCTTGATGCTACAGAGGTAACTCTTCCTATAGAAAAAGGTTTACAGTTTACTGTTGGCGGTAAGGGTACCGCTCAGATCTACACAGGTATAGGCTCAAGCGGTGTTACCGAAATGGTACTCCTTGTAGCAGATGCTTCGGGTAAGGTAGTATCTTCCGTATCCGTAACTCAGGCTGCAGATAAGACTCTTTCCGTAGCTACAATAGAGTTCCCTCAGGCAGGTACATACTATGTATTCAACCCTAAGAAACAATCAAGCTGGAACCTTGCCGCTATCAATCTTGATATCGAGCAGGTAGGTCCCAACGAAACAACAACAGCAGAGGCTACTACAGAAGCTACAACAGAAGCTGCAACAGAGGCTACTACAGAAGCTCCCAACGACGATATACCTTCAGGTTTCTCCGTATTCGTTGGTGAGGCTACCGTTGAAGCAAGCGATGTAAACGCTGCATATCCCGACGGTGTTCCCGGTAGTGGCGACGGTACAGCTCCCGCATTTACAGAAATAGCAACAGGTGTTGTTGCTGTAAACGGTGGTAGCAACTACGATGCAAAGAACGTAGTTTACAACTTTAACGATGGCAGCACTTATTCTTCCGAATTCCAGGTAGGTAAGGGTAACAACGCTATCGATCTTGATGCAACACAATTAAGCCTTCCTATAGAGAAGGGTCTTATGTTTATCGTAGGTGACAAGGGTACTGCTCAGATCTATACAGGTATAGGTTCAAGCGGTGTTACAGATATGACACTCCTTGTTGCTGATGCTGATGGTAATGTTATAGATAAGGTTTCCGTTGTTAAAGCTGAAGACGGTACACTTTCCGTAGCAGACATCACATTCCCCGCAAGAGGCGTTTACTATGTAGTTAACCCTAAGAAGCAGTCCAGCTGGAACCTTGCGGCTATAAAGCTCAATGTTGGCAGCTCACAGCCTACAACCGAGGCTACAACAGAAGCTACAACAGAGGCTAAGACCGATGCTACAACAAAGGCTGAAACTACGACTTCAGGTGAAATACCTACAAGACCTGTTACAGAGGCACCTACAAAGACTGCTACAACAGAGAAGCAGACACAGGCTACTACTCAGGCTCCTGTAGATGACAGTACTACCGAAGCTACCACACAGGCAAGAAGATCTTCAGGTGGTGGCGGTGGCGGCGGATCCAGAGGATCTATAAGCTACAGCGGTGTTACAAACACAACTACAACTACAACAGAGGCTGCTACCACCGATGGTGATACAGAGGCTACTACAGCAGAAGTTGCAGATGTAAACGATGGTTCCGAATCCGGAGCACTTATAAAAGACAATGTTAAGGTTACTATAGGTAGCGATAAGGTATTGGTTGGCGATGAAGAATTCACCGTTGACGCAGCTCCTTACATCCAGACAGAGTCCAGCTCAACTCTTGTTCCTTTAAGATTTGTTGCTGTTGCTGTTCTTGGTGGAGATGTTGACAGTGCCGATACAAGCGATTTCATTTCTTGGGATCCCGCTACTAAGTCCGCAACCATAAAAGTTGGTAGCAAGACTATAGTATTTACCGCGAACAGCAGCATTTACACAGTTAACGGCGAAGCTAAGACACTTGGTTACAATGTAACAGCTGAGATCAAAGAAAGCAGAATGTATGTTCCTTTCAGAGCTTTAGGCGAAGTTTTAGGCGCAAAGGTTGACTGGGATGCTACAACAAAGACTGCTACATATTCTGTAAAATAATATACAAAATATAAGCAAAGAAAGGCTGCCCTCGGGCAGCCTTTTTTCACATCAAAAATGTAAATGTTATAATATTTTTCTGTAAAAATCTTTCTGTAAAAAATGTGAATAAAAAAATAACAATACCAATATTTCAAAAAATTCGAATAAATTGGTAGGGAACGACCCCCGTGTCGTTCCGGTGGGAATAGCCATCATTTTTGCTTTAAAAACATAAAGATCACTATGGATTTTTGTATATTTTACAGGTGCTCAAATCCGTTATTATCGGGGTAATTTTCAAGGTTTTCCTCTTCGGGGGCGGGTTCGGCGTTTCTGTACTTTAGGTTGTACAAGCCCAACATAAAGTAGGCGTGGAAAAGTAAGAAGGCGGTTACTGCTATTGCCATGAAAACCTCGGGATTTCTTGTGAAAATATTGCCTTTGGAAGTCTCTTCACAGGATTTTGAAAAGGCTTTATTAAAAGCCTGTGCTATATTTTCACTATCCTTTTCCAACTCTTCTTGAAACGTAAATCTGAATATGGAGCTGACTTTTTCGGTTATTATAGGGTCTGTATAGTCTCCCTGCATTCCCTCCCAATACCAATCTACATGGTCCTCTTCGGAGCGTGAGTAGATTATGAGCCAGTGCATCTCATCCTTAAACTCCGCAAGATATCTGTCATAGGCGTAGTCTTCAAGGGATGAATAATTTTTCTGCCAAGTCTCATTGGATATTGTTATGATAGCGGGAGTGACCTTTGTTTTCTTGTTGAACTCTTCCAGGGTCTCGGAAAGAGCTTTATCACTCTCAATGCCACAGGCTGCCTCGTCTTTTATAATAACCGTTCTGTCTCTTTTGGCAAAATAGGTATTATATGCGGGCATAAGCATTGAAAGTACGGCAAATATAAAGGGCAGATACACAAGACCTATAAGAAGCCTTACGGGAGAGAAAGCCTCCGAGGGCGGGGTCTTGGAGTATATATATCTTTCAACGCCCCCTCTGTAATATCTGTATCTTTTAGCTCCGGGATAGGGAGTTTTACTTATCCCGCTGCGAGAACCTCCCGAGCCTCCGTGAGAACTGCTGTGAGAGCCTCCGTGAGACCCACCTCCATGAGATCCCCCTCCTGATGAATGTGGCATATATTTTCCTCCTTAGTATTATACTTTTTTGCTATTATACCACAAAATTATTTTTTAGAGTAGATTTTTACAAAAAAACTTTTGCGATAAGTTTTGTTTATAAAAATAGAAAACCACTTGACAAAAGTCGTGATTTGTATTATTATTTTATAAACCGTTGAGGCGGAGATAAAGTTAGTTATGCTTCTACAGAGAGCCCATGTAGGTGAGAGATGGGTGAAAAACAGATTAGCAAATGGACCGCTGAGGGTGCAGTCAAAGGAAAGTAGTTTCCGAGTATTCTGCAACGCGTGGATGTGCGTTAGTCATCAGGGATATGTCAGTATCCTGTAAGGAGCATGGAATAACCATGAATCAAGGTGGTCCCGCGGATATTAAATATTCGTCCTTGACAGATTTATCGATCTGTCGAGGACTTTTTTGTTTTTCGGCAGAAATTACGGAGGTGCAAAAATGAAATTTTTACCCAGCTATGAAACCGTTGAAAAGCTTGCGGCACAAAAGAAATATGATATCGTGCCTGTAAGTTGCGAGATACTTTCGGATATCTGCACGCCTATAGAGGCAATGATGATACTTAAAAACGTATCTGCCCACTGCTATATGCTTGAGTCTGTGGCAGACAGAGAAAAATGGGGTAGGTACACCTTTATGGGCTACGATCCCAAGCTCCTTATAACAGCTTCGGGGGATAAGCTTAAAATAGGTGATGTGGAATTGACCACAGAGGACCCTGCAGAGGAGATAAGAAAAATACTTTCAAATTACAAAAGCCCCGTATTTGACTATTTGCCTTCTTTTACGGGAGGGCTTGTGGGATATTTTTCCTATGACTATCTTTCCTACTCCGAAAAAAGTTTAAGGATAGATGTAAAAGATACGGAGAATTTTAAAGATGTAGACCTTATGCTCTTTGACAAGGTCATAGCCTTTGACAACTTCAGACAGAAGCTTATACTCATAGCAAATATGCGTATAGAAGAGGGCGAAACAGGCTACAGAAAGGCACAGCTTGAACTTGAGCAGATGGCAAGGCTTATTAAAACGGGAGAAAAGAAAACAAACTACCCCGGTCGTATGACGGGAGAAACTACAGCTCTTTTCTCAAAAGAAGAGTATTGTGATATGGTCAAAAAGGCTCAAAAGCGTATATACGAAGGTGATATTTTCCAAATAGTACTTTCAAACCGCTTAAGCGCTCCTTTTGAGGGAAGCTTGTTCAACACCTACAGAATATTAAGGACCATAAACCCCTCTCCCTATATGTTCTATTTTTCGGGAACGGATGTGGAGATAGCGGGAGCCTCCCCCGAAACTCTTGTAAAGCTGGAAAACGGCGTTCTTCATACCTTCCCCCTTGCAGGCACAAGGCCGAGAGGAAAGACGGAGGCAGAGGATAAGAGCCTTGAAGCGGAGCTTCTTGCGGATGAAAAGGAACTTGCGGAACATAATATGCTTGTAGACCTTGGAAGAAACGATTTAGGCAAAATAAGCGAGTTTGGCAGTGTTGAGGTGGAAAAACTCCATTCTATAGAGAGATTTTCTCATGTTATGCACATAGGCTCTACCGTAAGAGGCAATATAAAAGAAGGTTTTGACGGTTTGGATGCCATAAGAGCCGTACTTCCCGCAGGCACCTTGTCGGGAGCACCTAAAATAAAAGCTTGCAAGCTTATAGCCGAGTTTGAGAACAACAAAAGAGGTATATACGGCGGTGCCATAGGCTATATAGACTTTAAAGGCAATATGGATACCTGTATAGCTATACGCATTGCCTACAAGAAAAACGGCAAAGTTTTTGTAAGAAGCGGTGCGGGTATTGTGGCAGACTCCGTACCCGAAACGGAATATACCGAGTGTCTCAATAAAGCTCGTGCCGTAGTGAATGCTCTTAAAATGGCTGAGGAGGAAGAGTTATGATACTTCTTATAGATAATTACGACAGCTTTTCCTACAACCTTTATCAGTTGGTGGGTGAGATAGAACCCGATATAAAGGTAATAAGAAATGACGAAATGAGTATAGAAGAAATTGAAGAGCTTGCCCCCGATAAAATAATAATATCTCCCGGTCCCGGGCGTCCCGAGGATGCAGGTATTATAACGGAGGTGGCAAAGACCGTATCTCAAAAGATACCCACCCTTGGGGTGTGCCTTGGGCATCAGGCTATATGCTATGCCTACAGAGCTACCATAACCTATGCAAAACGACTTATGCACGGCAAACAGTCGGAGGTGAAGTTCATAGGTGAGAGCCCCATATTTAAAGGTGTACCACAGGGCAGCAAGGTGGCGAGGTACCACTCTCTTGCGGTGGACGAAGATACCATACCCGATTGTTTCAAGGTGACGGCGGTAGCCGATGACGGTCAGGTAATGGCAGTGCAACACAAACACTTTCCCATATACGGGGTACAGTTTCACCCCGAGTCTATAATGACGGAGGCGGGAAAGCTTATATTAAGTAATTTTATAAATATCGGGAGCTGAAAAGTATGAAAGTATCAAAAGGAAGATTTGGTGTACACGGTGGACAGTATATCCCCGAAACACTTATGAATGCCGTAATAGAGCTGGAACAGGCTTATGAGCATTACAAAAATGACGAAGGTTTTAACAGTGAACTAACTTCACTTTTTAATTCTTATGCGGGAAGACCCTCTCTTCTCTACTACGCAGAGAAAATGAGCCGTGATCTTGGAGGAGCTAAAATATATCTTAAAAGAGAAGACCTTAATCACACGGGTTCCCATAAAATAAACAATGTTTTGGGACAGGCTCTTCTTGCAAAGAAAATGGGCAAGAAAAGACTTATAGCGGAAACGGGAGCGGGTCAGCACGGTGTGGCAACGGCTACGGTGGCTGCTCTTCTTGATATGGAGTGTGTAGTCTTTATGGGTGAGGAAGACACCAAAAGACAGGCTCTTAACGTATACAGAATGAAGCTTTTGGGTGCGGATGTGGTGCCTGTAAAGAGCGGTACCGCCACCCTAAAGGATGCGGTGTCGGAGACTATGCGTGAGTGGACTAACCGTATAGCGGATACCCACTATGTTTTGGGTTCCGTAATGGGACCTCATCCCTTCCCCACCATAGTAAGAGATTTTCAGGCTGTAATATCAAAGGAGTCAAGAGCACAGATACTTCAGGCTGAGGGTAAACTTCCCGATGCGGTGATCGCTTGTGTGGGCGGAGGTTCCAATGCCATAGGAAGTTTCTATCACTATATAGAAGATAAGGATGTTAGGCTTATAGGCTGTGAGGCTGCGGGAAGGGGTATAGATACCTTTGAGACGGCGGCAACGGTAAACACAGGCTCCATAGGTATATTCCACGGTATGAAGAGTTATTTTTGCCAAGATGAGTACGGTCAGATAGCTCCCGTATATTCCATATCCGCAGGCCTTGACTACCCGGGTGTGGGTCCCGAACATGCCTACTTGCACGATATAGGAAGAGCCGAGTATGTACCCGTTACGGATGATGAAGCGGTGGAGGCTTTTGAGTATCTCTCACGCACAGAGGGTATAATACCTGCCATAGAGTCTGCCCATGCGGTAGCCTATGCAAGAAAGCTTGCCCCCACAATGGACAAAGAAAGTATTTTGATGATAACGGTATCGGGCAGAGGCGATAAGGATGTGGCTGCCATAGCCAGATACAGAGGAGAAGATATATATGAGTAGAATAGAGCAGGCTTTTAAAGAAAAAGCATTTATACCGTTTATAACCTGCGGAGACCCCGACCTTGAAACTACGGCAAAGGTCGTGCGTGCGGCAGCGGAAAACGGAGCGGATATTATAGAGTTGGGTATACCTTTTTCCGACCCCGTAGCGGAGGGTCCCGTGATACAGGGAGCAAATATCAGAGCGCTTTCCGCAGGGGTCACTACCGATAAGGTATTTGAGCTTGTAAGAGAGCTTAGAAAGGATGTAAAAATACCCCTTGTATTTATGACCTATGCCAATGTGGTATTTTCCTACGGTGTGGATAAATTTATGTCCCTTTGCAAGGAAGTGGGTATAGACGGTGTTATACTTCCCGATGTGCCCTTTGAAGAAAAGGAAGAGTTTTCATCCGTATCAAGCAAGTACGGCATAGATATGATATCCCTTATAGCACCTACCTCCGAGGACAGAACGGCTATGATAGCCAAAAATGCCGAAGGTTTCATATATGTGGTATCAAGCCTTGGAGTAACGGGTACAAGAACGGAAATAACCACCAATATAGAAGATATAGTTAAGGTCATAAGGCAGAACACATCTCTCCCCTGCGCCGTAGGTTTCGGCATATCAAACCCCCAACAGGCAAGGGCTATGGCGGAGGTTTCCGACGGTGCCATAGTAGGCTCTGCTATTATAAAGATATTGGAAAAATACGGCAAGGATTCGCCGAAATATGTGGGTGAATTTGTAAGAGAAATGAAAAACGCACTTAAATAAGGAGAAAAAATATGATAAAAGAGGCTATAGTTAAAATAGTAGATAAGCAGGATCTTACCTATGATGAGGCTTATACGGTAATATCGGAGATAATGTCGGGACAGACCACTCCCACACAAAATGCTGCCTTTCTTTCGGCACTTTCCACCAAAAGCACAAAGGCTGAGACCATAGACGAGATAACAGGCTGTGCCGCAGCTATGAGGGATGCCGCCATAAAGTTTGAAAACGATATGGACCTTCTTGAAATAGTAGGTACGGGAGGGGATAATGCCCACAGCTTTAATATTTCCACCACCTCCGCTTTTGTAATTGCGGCAGCGGGTATAAAGGTATCAAAGCACGGTAACCGTGCCGCTTCCTCCCTTTGCGGAACGGCGGACTGCCTTGAAGCTTTGGGGGCGAATATAAGCCTTGAGCCCGAAAAGTGCAAACAGCTTTTGGAAGATGTGGGTTTCTGCTTTTTCTTTGCACAGAAATATCACACCTCCATGAAGTATGTGGGTCCTATAAGAAAAGAGTTGGGTTTCCGTACAGTGTTTAATATTTTAGGACCTCTTACAAATCCCGCTCATCCCAAACATCATCTTTTAGGGGTTTACGACAGTGTACTTCTTGAGCCTGTGGCAGAGGTACTTATGAAGCTGGGTTCAAAAAGCGGTATGGTGGTATACGGCACGGAAAAGCTTGATGAAATATCCCTTTGTGCCCCTACAAAGGTGTGTGAGTATAAAGACGGTTGGATGAAAAACTACACCATAACCCCCGAAGAGTTCGGTTTTGAGCGTTGTACAAAGGAAGAACTTAAGGGTGGCACGCCCGAAGAAAATGCCCTTATAACAAGAGGTATACTCGATGGTACCATAAAGGGTGCAAAATTAAATGCCGTACTTATGAATGCGGGAGCCGCCATATACGTAGGCGGAAAGGCAAAAAGCGTAAAAGAAGGTATAGAGGTAGCAAGGAAGCTTATAGAAGAGGGTAAGGCACTTATAGCCCTTGAAAGATTTATAGAGGAGTCAAAGGCATGACAATACTCGACACCATAGCCGAATACGCAAAATACAGAGTGGAAGAGGCTAAGAAAAAAGTTTCTTTGAATGATGTCAAGGAAAGAGCCTTAGCTTTAAAAAAAGGCGACTTTGAGTTTGAAAAAGCCCTTAAAACGAAGGATATAGCCTTTATATGCGAGTGTAAGAAGGCATCTCCCTCAAAGGGTGTTATAGCGGAAAACTTTCCCTATCTCGAAATAGCAAAGCAGTACGAAAAAGCGGGAGCCGATTGTATTTCCGTACTGACAGAGCCTAAGTGGTTTTTGGGTAAAGACGAGTATCTTTTAGAGATCGCCCAAAGTGTAAATATACCCTGCCTCAGAAAAGACTTTACGGTGGATGAGTATATGATATACGAGGCAAAGCTTTTAGGTGCAAAGGCAGTGCTTCTTATATGTTCTATTTTAAGTGAGGAACGCATAAAAGAATATATAGGCATTTGCGACACCTTAGGTATTTCCGCCTTGGTGGAGGCTCACGATGAAAAGGAGATATCCATGGCACTTTCCGCGGGAGCGAGAGTAATAGGTGTAAACAACAGAAATTTAAAAGATTTCTCCGTAGATACCAAAAACAGCGGAAGGCTAAGAGATATGGTGCCGAGAGACAAAGTTTTCGTTTCGGAAAGCGGTGTGTCAAAGGCAGAGGATGTGGCTGATATAAGAGCCTTCGGTGCCGATGCTGTACTGGTGGGAGAGGTGCTTATGCGTGCCGAGGATAAAAAAGCGAAATTGGCGGAGCTTAGAAATGGTTAAAATTAAAATGTGCGGTCTTAGGAGAGAGGAAGATATAAAATATGCCAATATCCTAAGACCTGAGTATATAGGTTTTGTTTTTGCTTTAAAAAGCAAAAGATACGTTGAAAAGGAGCAGGCGAGGATACTTTCTCGCCTGCTTTGTGACGATATAGTAAAAGTTGGGGTGTTTGTAAACTCGCCTTTGGAATATATATACTCTCTTTTTCGGGAGGATATTATAGATATGGCACAACTTCACGGAGACGAAGATGAAGAATATATTAAGGATTTAAAAATAAGGAACATTCCCACAATAAAAGCCTTTAAAATCAAGTCAAAAAATGATATTATAGAAGCGGAAAATTCTTTTGCGGACTTTGTGCTTCTCGATTCGGGTTCGGGCTCGGGAGAAAGCTTTGATTGGTCTCTTATAGACATTAAAAGAGACTATTTTCTTGCAGGTGGTTTAAATGCCGAAAATGTTGCACAGGCGCTAAGGCGCCTTTCCCCTTTTGCCGTGGATGTCAGCAGTGGTATAGAACGGGAAGGATATAAGTCCTTTGAAAAGATGCTTGAATTTAAAAACATTGTAAGGGGAGAAATATAAAAATATGAGAAAGTTCCTGACCTATGTTGCCTTTATCTGTACGGCGCTCTATATCATTTTTCAATACTGTATGCCCATAAGCATAACAACTCTTTTGAATAAAGACGACAAAAAGGCGGCAGAGCCCGTTATTACCAGCGGAGTGGTACAAGATAATCAATTTGTACCCTTGGATGAAGAGGATATGGAAAGTTGTTCAAGCTACGAAAATTGGCTTGAGATAATGGACAGTACCGTCTACACCCTTAAAGATACGGTGACGATAAACATTAAAAACTATTCGGATAAGACCTACGACATAGAAAAACTTCCCTATCAGATATCTATGAAGGCGGAAAAAAGGCCGGGCTTGGGAGCTACCAACTTAAAATATACATTTGATTACGATTCGAATTTTAAAATAATAGCTACAGCGGTAAACATTGACAACTATCAATATTTAAACGATGCTGAAAAGGCTGCTTTTGATGTTTTAAAGGCGGAGGCAGAGCGTATAAACAGCCAAACGGATATGGAGTATAACAGAGAGGTAGCTATACACAACTATATCACCAAAAACTACAGATACTCCGAAACGGGTACAGAGGCTGAAAGGACACATACCATTGTGGGACTTATAGAGGATAAGTCGGGAGTTTGTCAAGCCTATGCGGATGCTTTTGAGGCTATGTGCAGACTTTGCGGATTGGATGTAAGGGGTGTAAACGGACAGTTCAACGGTGCTTCCCACGGTTGGAACGTGGTAAAGATAGGCGGTATGTGGTATCATGTGGATGTTACGGGAGACGACCCCGTACCCGATAATATGTTGGTACAGCACTATGACTTTTTCAACCTTAACGATAAGGAGATAGCAAAGACCCATACTTTGGAGTCTAAGGGTGTGCCCGAGTGTACAGCCACTACCTATAATTACTTTATAGCAAATAATTCAGTAGTACACAATTCGGAGGAGCTTAGAGCACTTATAAACAGAGAACTGGCAAACGGAAGGAACACCTTTACATTTAAAACCGAAGGGTATATAATAAACAGTGCAAACCAAATAGGCTCATACGTTAACGGAAGAGGTTTTTCGGGCTACCAAGTAAGCGGAGATCTTGGAAAAGAAGGAGCCTTTTGTGTATTTTTAAATTAAAGGGACCACCGGAAAAGAAGGAGGTATATATCATGTTTTGTACAAATTGCGGAGCGGGTGTAAATCTTGGGCAAGAGGTTTGTTTAAGCTGTGGTTTTAGAGTAAATCAATCCTTAAACTACTGCGGAAATTGCGGTGCACCCACGCCCATAGGGGCAACTGTGTGCTTAAACTGCGGTATGAACATAAGAAGAAGCGTTTCAAACTTAAACGGACAGGATAAAGTGGTCATGATACTTATATGCTTTTTCTTGGGAGGTCTTGGCATACATAACTTTATGATGGGAGAAAATAAGAGAGGTATTTTCAGACTTTGCCTTTTTATATTCTGCGGTATAAGTTATATATTTGCTCTCATAGACCTTATAAAGCTTGCCACAGACACATACGTATACGATCCCAATGCTTTGATATGATGCCATGAGTGCAGGAGGTTGCAATAAGGACAAAAGTATGATATAATACTAATCCACAAAAGGGGGTGTTAAAATGGCGATACAGGAATCGGGAGAGGACTATCTTGAAACTATATTGATACTCAGAGAGAAAAATAACCTCGTAAGGGCTATAGACATAGCCAATGAAATGGGTTATTCAAAGCCCAGTGTCAGCCGTGCCATGTCTATACTTAAAAAAGAGGGATATATAAATATAAACGAAAGCAATTACATAAGCCTTACGGAAAGCGGAGAGGAAAAGGCAAGGGGTGTGTACGAAAAGCATCGCCTTTTGACAAGGTTTTTCGAAAGTTTGGGGGTGGACCATGAAACTGCGGTAAACGATGCCTGCAGGATAGAACACGTTATAAGCCCCATTACATTTGAAAAAATAAAACAGCATTTCTTTTTGGTAAAATAAAAAGCCCCACACAACGGAATCTTTCCGCCTGTGTGGGTCTTTCGTCTTTTGTTGTACTTTTAAACTGTTGTTTGTCATAAAATTAATTTATATTAGCTATAGAATAAATGTGTTGACATTATAAGGCTTGTTGTGTTAATATAAAAGAAGAAGGGTAGACGAAAGAAGGTGTTATAATGCGACGCTTTTACATAATTTTTATGCTTACGATCGTTCTTTCGTTTTTTACATCAAATTCGGTTTTTGCCGAGGGGTATGATGTGAAGCTTGTTGATATACCCATTTCCTTTAACAACAATACGGGTTCTGTCTATAACTGTACTGTTTTTGTAAAAGCCATAGATGATGCACCTGCACCCAAGGAAAGCTCCCTATCCGTTAAAAACGGCATGACGGCAAGAGTTGAAATAGAACTGTCCGCTCCGGGGGTGTATGAGTACGGTGTGCACCGTCAAAAAGGCGATGATGTCAATATTTTATATGATGAAAGAGCCTACCGTGTAATATTTTACATATCGGAAAACTCCGAGAAAGAGCTTGAAAGCAGAGTGACCGTGGAAATAGAAAACGGGGGCAAGGCGGAAAGCGTGACTTTTACCGACAGAAAAGTAGCAAACAAAGGCAGCGGTAAAGGTGCGGGAGGCGCAAAATACCTGATCGACCCTAAAAACGGCAATATTCCGAGTAGCGATGTTGATCAAGAATATGACGTTAGAGAGGGGGAGACCTCAAAGCAAAACGACGGTGTGGAAGAAGGGGAGATGACAGAAATCACCACCGCCGAAAATATTGACGGGGAAGATAGTGAAAAAGAGAGTTATACAGAGGAAGAATATACCGAAAGGGAAACGGACATAGGGGAAGAAAACAGCATCAAACCCACTGAGAAAGCCTCGGAAACAGCCGAAGATAAGGCGGAAGAGCAAAAGAAAGAAGTATCGGTGCAAACAGGGGATAACAACAGACAGGATATACTCATCCTTGTGATGATATTTTCCGTCGTGCTGTATGTTGCAAGTTTTATAGCCGAAAAAATAAAGGGCAATTCTAAAAAACGGTAGATGGACAGGTTCCTTAAAAATCTCATGTAGGTAGCAAAGTTCTTGAGTAATTTGTAGGGGACGACCTGCGTGTCGTCACGTTGAGAAGTTTAAAAAAACGTAAAGGGGAGCTCTAAAAAGTGCTATTGAAGTAAAATTGAGATAGCTTGTTCGAGGACTAGGAAATGGCTCGAAGCCAATGTAGAGCATTGGTAAGAGACATTGACGATGTACTCGGGCAAGATAGCCAATTTTACGATTT
>JAFSVK010000025.1 GCA_017444985.1 Bacillota bacterium | reverse complement strand
TTTTTTTTGTGTGCGGAAAATTTGGCACTTTTTCCGTTAAGTTATTCAGAAAGAGGTGAATGTCGTGAGAACAAGAATTACTTTGGCATGCACAGATTGCAAGCAAAGAAATTACGACACAATGAAGGACAAGAAAGTTCATCCCGACAGGATGGAAACTAAAAAGTATTGCAGATTTTGCCAAAAGCATACTTTGCACAGAGAAACCAAGTAATAAAGCCTTACAGAAAGGAGAAGTGAGATGGCAGAAAAGGAAACTGAGGCAGAAGTTTTAGTCGAAGCAAAGAAATCGTCTAAAAAGAAAGCCGACACAGCTGCTGCGAACAAGAATAAGTTCAACTTCGGTGATTTTGTAAAGGCTCACATTGCTGAGTTTAAAAGGATAATTTGGCCGACCAAAGAAACGGTTATAAAGGAAACGATAGTAGTTATCGTGCTTTCACTTATAGTGGGAATATTTATAATAGCTTTGGACCTTGCATTTACCGAAGGTTACAATGCATTGTTAACAATGTTAGGCAAGGGTTGATAGTTTATCTAAGCGAGGTTTTTATATGTCTGAACAAAGTATTGAAAACAACTTAAAATGGTATGTGATACATACCTACTCGGGTTACGAGAACAAGGTAAAGGCAGAGCTTGAAAAGAAGATCAAAAATCTTAATTTGGAGTCTGTTATACCTATAGTATATGTTCCCGTGGAGGAAGTCGTTGAGCAGACCTTAAGTGGCAAAAAGAAGGTAACACAGAGGAAGAAATATCCCTGTTATGCCTTTGTTAAAATGGTCATGAATGATGACAACTGGTATGTAGTAAGGAATACACGAGGCGTTACGGCATTTGTCGGCCCCGGTTCAAAGCCTGTTGCGCTTAACGAAGCAGAAGTAAGAGCTATGGGACTTGAAAGTGCCACCGATGTGCAGACAGATATAGATGTTGCCGTGGGAGATACCGTTCTTATAACAGAGGGTACCTTCAAGGACAGCACAGCCGTTGTCAAAGAAGTGAATGTTCAGAAACGTACCGTAAAAGTTGTAATAAGTATGTTCGGCAGAGATACACCTATGGAGATAGGCTTTTCACAGGTCAAGCACCTTGATTGATCCACGGATCACATACGGCACGAATGTGCGCAGTACAACACAAAAGTGAAACCGAAAACATGAAAGTATATGCACTTTCAGACAGAAAGCGAAAGCTTTCGGTGGGAGGGAAGATCCCGCTAATTACCACATTATAGGAGGTGCCTTTAAAATGGCAAAGAAAGTATCAGGTTACATTAAGTTACAGATCGCAGCCGGCAAGGCTACACCCGCACCCCCTGTTGGCCCCGCATTAGGTCAGCACGGTGTAAACATCATGGGATTCTGTAAAGAATTCAACGAAAGAACATCTAAAGATGCAGGCCTTATCATTCCTGTTGTTATAACAGTTTACCAGGATAAGAGCTTCACATTCATAACAAAGACTCCCCCTGCAGCCGTACTTTTAAAGAAGGCTTGCAAAATAGAGTCAGGCTCGGGTGTTCCCAACAAGACAAAGGTTGCTAAGATCTCCAAAGCAGAAGTTCAGAAAATAGCTGAGCAGAAAATGCAGGATCTTACAGCAGCAAACCTTGATGCAGCTATCAGCATGATCGCAGGTACTGCAAGAAGTATGGGAATAGTAGTAGAAGACTAATCGTTTTTTTAGTGGGAGGGAATATCTCCCGATATTACCACATAAGGAGGAAATATTTTGAAAAGAGGAAAGAAATATCTCGAAAAAGCAAAGCTCGTTGACAGAGCAACTTTATATGATGTAGACACCGCTTGTGCACTTATACCCCAGGTAAGCACAGCTAAGTTTGACGAAACTGTTGAGGCTCACATTCGTTTGGGCGTTGACTCTCGTCACGCAGATCAGCAGGTAAGAGGTGCTGTAGTTCTCCCTCACGGAACAGGTAAGACCGTTCGTGTGCTTGTATTCGCTAAGGATGCAAAGGCAGATGAGGCTAAGGCAGCAGGTGCTGATTTTGTAGGTGCTGAGGATCTTGTACAGAAGATACAATCCGAGAACTGGTTTGATTTTGATGTAGTAGTTGCAACTCCCGACATGATGGGTCTTGTAGGTCGTATAGGTCGTGTACTCGGACCTAAGGGCTTAATGCCCAACCCCAAGGCAGGTACCGTTACAATGGACGTTGCTAAGGCTATAGAAGATATCAAGGCAGGTAAAATAGAGTACCGTCTTGATAAGACAAACATCATCCACGTTCCCGTAGGAAAGGTTTCCTTCGGCCAGGATAAACTCAAAGACAACTTCAAAACACTTATGGACGCTATAATAAAGGCTAAGCCCGCAGCTGCAAAGGGTACTTACCTTAAGAGCGTTGTATTAACAACAACAATGGGTCCCGGTGTTAAAGTAAATGCAGCAAAGATTTCTGAATAATAAACACAAGGGGGAGTGAAAATACATTTTCACTCCCCCTTTAAATTTAGGGCACCTCTAAAAACTCATAAATCGTAAAATTGGCTATCTTGCCCGAGTACGTCGTCAATGTCTCTCACCAATGCTCTACATTGGTTTCGAGCCATTTCCTAGTCCTCGAACAAGCTATCTCAATTTTACTTCAATAGCACTTTTTAGAGGTACCCTTTATATATAGGGGAGTAAATTTATGCTTTTGTTTGTGGGATTACTTGTAGGTTCGTGGGTGTTTATGGTTTTGTTCACTCTTTGTCTTTTTATAGTGGGATATTTTTTAAACTTAAAAATACAGGACCTGAAATTATTTGTTCTAAGATATTCAAGAAGAGGGGATGAACTTGTAAAACTAAATATGAGTTTTAATCCCTATCCTCAAATTATAATGGGGAATAGGGGGCAGACATTAAAGGAAGAACTTAAATATTGGAAAATTTCTTTGACTGCTTACATTATATTGCTTGCTCCCGTTTTTATATTTGTGTTTCCGAAATTGCTAAAAATGGAAGAAGTTGGAAATTTTTGGATGGGCTTTTTTATATTTCCCATTATACTTGTGGGTGTTTCAATTTATACGGTTTTTAATACGGCAAGAAATGGTGTGCTTTTTAGGAAATTAAAAACTTATGTGGCGTATCTTGAGGGTGGCGCAAAGTTTGAAGATTTGGAATATGATGAAAAAGAACTTATGCTCGATGAAAATAAAAAGCATGGAGAAGATAATGCATCATTTCCCAGACAACTACTTCTTACAATGATGTATAACAAAGCGTTTTTGCAAAATGACAGGGAAAAAATGAAATTTGCGGTAGACCGTCTTACAGAAAACAAGCCTATTGTTTTCAGAGATGCATTTCTTCCCGGCTATTTGCCACTTTTAATACAGTACTGTATAGTAGACCCACAGCCGCAACTTGCTTCAACTCTTTATAAAGAAGCGGAAAAGGCACTTATAAATGATAACGATATAAACACAAAGCGTACTATTGCAATTTACAAATGTTTTACGGAAAAAAATTATCAAGAGGCTAAAAGCTATTTGGAAAATGTAAAAAATCTTTTTCTTGACACACGCCAAACAAAAAGATTTACACAGGCAGAATTGGATTTTGAAAAAACAATGGTCGCTATTGTGGAAAAAGAAATAAAAGAAGCGGGATATTATGATTTTTAAGGGAAAAATATAAGGAGTTTGCGAAAAATGTGGTTTTTCGCAAACTCCTTTGGAATTTATAAGTGATAAAGGTTGTTATGTTTAACTCCTATTTTTAAGATAATGTCTTTTTTTTATGAGCCCCATCATATCGTGAACGTCCAAATATTTTTGATATTCACGATATGATGCTGTATAATTAAAGTTGACACATTTTAATCGTTCGGTGTAAAATAAAACGATTAAGGAGTGGAAGAGATGAAAACAACAAAGAATTACGATCAAGAATTTAAAATACAAGCGATAAAGCTTGCAAAAGAAATAGGCAACAAGGCTGCTGCCGATGAATTAGGGATACCTAGAAGTACAA
>JAFSVK010000024.1 GCA_017444985.1 Bacillota bacterium | reverse complement strand
TTTTACATAAAAGTTGTTTGTATGGGTAAGCACCGCTATTTTAGCATTGTCTAAGCTTATATTGCCGATATCTTCCGAATATTCCCCCTCATCATCATGCCATACTATTATACGACGTTTATAAAATTCGGGCAAAGGTTCGGCAAACCTGCGGTTTAAATCTTGTATTATTTTTTCTGATTCCACGCAGAATCCTCCTAATGCTATTCTTTTTGTGCCACATTACCATTAGATTTAACTACATCCTTAGATTTTCCCTGATTTTCAGGTTTACAATTTGAAGGTTGATATCCTCTTTGTTCTTCTGTTGGTTGATAACCGTATTGTCCTAATTTTCTTTTTTCTGCTTCAGTCATTTAAAAATCCCTTCTTCCTTTAAAAATGAAATCCATTTTATCGAATTTGATGAAATCCATACTCCATCACTACCTTTAACAGCTTTCCACTTACCATTATCAATCATATATACTTCTTCAAGAAACAAATCCATGTTTTCCATATCAGATGAAGCAAGCGACTTGTTATAAAAGGCACCGCGAATCACAGTTCCATCTTCAAGGCATACTGTTAAATATCTTCCCTGAGTAAGTTGCGAAAACTTATATTCCCAAGCGGTGGGAATAGGATTCGCGACTTGTATTTTAATTTTTTTCATAACCCACTTGATTGGATTGTGAATTTTAAAAAAACTAATTACACAGCCTGTAAGAAAGCCGGTTATAAGTGCTAATGCCGCAATAACAAGCCAGTATAACGAGGTTTTGTCTTTTAAATTATTTGTGGCGCATATAAACAACCATAACCAACAACCAAAATTTAAAATGCTGTATCCAAGATATAGCAATAGTTTTTCGGCATCCGATCTTCGTTTGCTCGGAATTATAGAATTTATTGTTTCGGCAATAATGAATCCCGGTATAACAAAAAACATTGTATATATAACCATGTTTATCGAATCAATAATCATTCAAATCCCCCTTTTATTTTAAATGTAGACTTGGCATACCTTAAATGACTTTCATTTTATCTTTGCCAACACATCTTGAAATATAGCGTAGTTATGCTTTACGCCATCATCAAGGTCAATTTTTATCATTTGGTCGGCGAGGTGGTGTATTTTTTCTTCATACTCCCTCAGTTCCTTTGCCTTATCCTGCATTGATATAAGCTGCTTGTTCAGCTTTACACGCTCGGCGGTGGTAGCTTCGGTTATGCACTTTTCCAAATTTTCTATTTCTGTGCGATAACGGTTTTGCTGCTCGTGTACATAATCTGTGCGGATACGGGCAATGGTGTCGGGTTGATAACGGTGCATATAAATAAGGCATTTAAAGCCGTTCTTTTTGCCGCTGTCAAAAAGCCAATATATAGGTCGTTTTTGATAGGTTTTAACGTGGTCGGAATAGAAGCCGTTAAGGAAGTAACTTCTTATAGCATCACGGGCTGTACCCTTGCCGCCAAGGGCAGAAGCGATAAATTGCAGGTTATCTTCAAGATTCTCCTTGCCGTAAACCAACTCCACAAACCTGATAAAGCGACCGACAATATCATCCTCAAAATATTCATCATCACATATAGGTATAACGCTGTCTTTATCGGGTAGAAACGTGGTATACTTGCTCTCGTCCCACTCACCCCCGGCATACGCCAAGCCCTTAGTATCGAGGGAGTATCTGCCGAACATACAGCCCACGGCGTAGGAAATGAAGCTTCTTATATCCCTTTGAAGGTCTGCTTCACGAACGGTAATGTCATCATCGTCCACTTCGGGTGTCAGCTCGTCCTGCAAGCCGTATATCTCGATAAAGATACGGTTCAGCTCCTCCTCATTGGCTTTGAGCTTTGTTCTGCGGTCATTGCACTCGCCCTGCCACATCAGATAACACAGCTCCAACGGACAGCTTACCTTCGGCTGATCGCCGTAGTAGTGCTGCATTGTAGCACCTATAGCTGTAGCATCCCGTAAGTCTTTTGATAGGCGGATGAAGGGGTGTTCCTTGAAGTCCCAGCTTGTTTCAAAGCTGTCCCAATCATATTTACACAAATCAATATTTTCAATAACAAGAGCAACAATTTCTTCTTGTTTCGACTTTGTTGAAATAATCATTGGTATTTTAGCTACTTGTCCTACTCCATAGTCAAGTGTTGGACACAGTAAATCTAAGTAGTATTGTGACGGCTTTGAATTTAATAAGCCACATATATAATACACGTTACTATTGCAAAAACAGGAAGCGCCTTTTGAATCAAACATAAAGCCTTGCTCACTATACCTTATGTTAAAACCACCGGACGAAAGAGCTGTCCATGTAAGACTTTCTCTAAAGCTATAATCGATATTAAATAGTCTTCTTGACCAAGACTTAGTGTTCGGATCTTTCGGATTATTCACTACCCAATGTTTAATTTCAGCACCGTTGTTTTCCCAATTTACAACAAGAAATCTGTTACCGAACCACTTTCTGTACTCCCCACCCTTATTATATGGGAACCATTTATCTTCACATGATTCTGTTTCCTCAACGCTTGAATAACCAAAGCCTATCTTATTTATAGATACCTCATGCCAAAACCTTAAAAAACGTTCATTATCAGTAGTTGACATTCCACTTCTGAAATCGGCAAATTCACTCACCATTTTATTGTTAAATGCCTGAATGAAGTTGTTACTAACCCAATAAGCAACAGGTGTTCCTGGAATACGAGAAAATCTATCAGACGCTGTTATAAATGTATTTGAGCCTTCTAAGAACATAACACTTTTTTCTTTTTCACTCATTCCATCTATTAGTCGCTTATATGTTCCTTTATAGCCTGTTATAAGCAAATTGGAATTAACAAATGCAGTTGTTTGAACAACCTCACCACTAATCTCATCAAAAGCTCTTGCTCCTAAATGAGCCATACTAATAGTTGTATTAAATAGCAGTTTTTTTCTTAATTTCTCATAACTGGATAAAAACATCCAAGCGTGTTGAGTAATCATAGAATAATATCCTGAGCCCTTAGCAAGTTCAGCACACTTTTCAATGAAAACTGCAAAGAAATCCGATTTGCTATCAGGATACATTTTCTCAATAAATGATTTTAGTACAGAATTAGCATTACCCAGCCCCATATACGGCGGATTCGTACAAACAACATCATACCTCTGAGAGAGTATCTTGTAAAGCTGCATCAGGTGTTCCATGTGTCCACAGCTGAGGTCAAGTGTACCCTCAAACTCATCAAGTGCCTTATCCATCTCGTCATCTGCCTGCACCGTGATAAGAGAACCGTAGGTGTCGGCATTCTCAAACTGCTTTACAAACGAGCGTATCGGCTCGTCAAGAAGGGAATAATCGGGTGTAGGAAGATCCTGAAAATGGGACAAATTCGGGCTTATACCTCTTGTAAAGAAACGGCGGTCATACTGCCTTGCTTTCATCATCACAGCGAAATACGCAAGCTGATACGCTCTTTTATCGAGGTCAAGTCCCCACAGGTTGTTGCGGACGATGTTCTGTGCCGCATCACGCTCCGTATATCCGCAGGAGAGATAGATCTGCATCAGCACATCAAAGGCATAAACGAGGATATGACCGCTGCCCATACAAGGATCAATAAAGCGTATCTGTTCGGGGGTGAGGTCTTTGCGTCCTGCACGGATCTCTGCAAGCTGTGCCTGCACTTCGGCGGTCTGCTCCGCTTCATCGAGGTAGTATTTCCATTCGGAACGGGCAGAGGTGTCAGCGTGACCGTCCACCCACAGCCTGCCGAGGGAGTTTTCCACCATATAACGCACGATCCAATCGGGTGTAAAGAGCTGTGTCGCTGCGGCAATGTTCTCCTTGCTCACCTTGACCTTGTTGCTCATAGCTGCGAAAACAGCGTCCTTTTTCTCGCTGTTGTAGTACTGATACAGCCAGCCTATTATCTCCACCTGTCCGTTTTGTGAAAGGTCAAGATATTCTTCCTTTATTTCCCTTATAAATCTTTCTATAACGCTGTCTTCACGCAAAAGATTATCGGGGAGCAAAAGTTCGGTGTAATCCTCTATCTTCTGAAACATACCCGGCAATATCTTATTTAAGGCATTACACTGCACTATAAGAAGATACTTAAAAAGCTCCTCTTCCTTGTTGGCTTCCTTCAATTCATAGACCTTTTCCATATTAAGGCCCTCAAGTTCCAGATGTATAGCCTCTGTTAATATCTGTGGCTTAAATTCTCCCTCATCATTGGTGAATACACGCACATGGGAGGGGAGGTAGCCGTTTACCTCCATAAAACGCAGGGCTGCAAAGCGGTTGAACCAGGTATAAGCTACTTCCTCCATTACCTGCTCAAAACCCTGTTCCTTTATTTTGTTTATAAGGGCAGAGCGCTGACGCTTCTCGGCGGAGGATAAAAGTTTTCCGTTCACACTATCGGCACCGGGCTCGTTCCCCTCCGATGTTATGCCGTACTGCATAGCCTTTTGGGAAACACGGGATATAAGCTCACGCCTTGCCCATACCGCATATTTTTTAATTGCATTTTTATCCATAAGATCGCTCCTTACTTAAGCTCGATACCGTCTACACCTTTTATTAAAGCCTTTAACTGCTTTCGTAAATTATCCACATAAGTATCTATATCTTCTTCAGTTTCAAGCTTGGCTTGTTTTAATATGGACTGGCGGTAAATAGGCTTGTATATTTTTTTGACCTCCGTCTTTACCGTAGGGTGCTCTACCTTGGGAGGGGTAGGGGGGGTTATGGCAAACTCTATATCCGAAAGGGCTTTATCTTTATAGTTCCACATGGGAATGGGGAAACCTTCAAGCAAAGCCAAAGTCTCCGTATCGTTTATTTTTTCTTTTTGTTTTGTATAGTACTCATCCGCTTTGAGCATTATAGCCTTTACGGAAGAGCCTTCTCCCTCTGCTTTGGTGTGTATATCTTCCATACATTGGCGAACTATCTCGTATAGCTCTTTCCTCTTTTCCGATAGCATGACATCATGTTTTTCTTTTACGATGTTCATTAAACCGTTTAGCTCGGGTATACGGCTGTATTTAAAGCTTCCCATAGCAGGCGGTGTTATTATTAAACGTATGGTATTTAGTGCTGTGTTGGCATCTTCATCCTTTGCTATATAGTCAAGGTCCACACGCATATCCGCCTGGAATTTTACGGCAGAGTTAAACAATGTTAATTGGTTTTTAAAGAATTCTTCCACATTTTGAAGTTTCTCTTTAAAGTCGTAGAGGTCTTCTTCTTTTTTAAGTATACGGTCTATAAGGGCGATGTTGTCCTTTTGTTGTGATAACACGTCCTTCATTTTATCCACAGCCGATGCTACCAAGGCTTTGTCGGGGTATTTGTGTCCTTCGTAGCGTGTGAGCATACTTTCATAACGGTGCTGTTCCTCGGAGAACTTTTGAACTATATGAGCTATCAAGCCGTCCTCGTCCTTGGGTACATCCATTTCATCAAAGTAATCCCTTAAAAAATCCCTTACGGCATGGAGCTTTTGCAAGGAAATGACCTGTCGTGTGGATACGGTGGTCTTTCCCGTTTCGCTCTTTTTGCGAAGCATATCTATAAGCTTGTGGTCTGTGGGCTGTATGGTAGTACCGGCATATTTTACCGTGACTTTTTGGTCGTGTATGAGAAGTGCTACGACCCCCGCTATATCTATCTCTCTCCAACCGTAGGGTATAGCTTGATAACGGCTTTGTATATCCGCCATAGAGGTGGTAAGGTTGAGATTGTGCTGCATTTCAAGATATTCTTCTATTTTTGCCGCGGCATCTCTGTTGGGTTGTGAACCCTCTATCATAAGTTGCTCACCCTTTAGGATATCCAAAAGCTCTTTATCGGTATCTATATTTTTAACGATAAGCCCCAGCTCACTGTAAACATGGGTCACAAGATATTCCAAAGCTTGGTCGAGCTTGCTTTTGGCATCGCCGCTGTTTATTTCTATGTGTTCCCCGTCTACATAAAATTTAGCTGTTTCTATGGCTTTTTTCAGTTCCGTCATTGCCGATTTTTCCAACTTTTCCGCCTCATCTTGGTGTACACGTATTATATCCTGCATGGATTTGGGAAGCTGGGGTACATTGCGTTGCTTTACGTACTTGCGTATCTTCATGGCATTTTCGAGATACTCGTAGTAGGAAGTATCTCCCAAAACCACAAATGCCTGTTTTGAAGAGTCTGCCAACAAACGAAGCTCCGATTTTTCGCTTGCATCGGTGGCAACGCTCAATATACGCATACACATACCGCCCGTAGGAGAGCCTATCATCATATTATCTATCTTTTGATCGAAGGCAAAATCGTATTTACCGTATTTATATTTTTTGGTAACATAAATATCCCCGAATATCAACTGCCCGATACGTCCCACAATGGAGGAGGTGTCCACAACGGTATTTTTGTAAATATCTCGCTGTATGTCCTGTTCCTCATCCGTAAGGAAGTTGTACACCTCTCCCGAACGACCTATATAGTTCTGGCTCATAAGACGGTCGAGACTTTCCTGTACTTGCTTACGCATTAGTATTTTATCAAGGCGAATATCATCAGCCATAAGTATTACTATGGTGTTAAGATTGGCTTTTACATCGTCGATATAGCGTATAAGGTAGAGTAGCTTAAGTACATTCACATCCTGCGGCTCTATGCCGTTGCCGTCTATCGAAGCACGCTCGCAACGCTCTATTACACGACGAATACTGCTGTCAAGGAAGGTGTGTACCGTATCATAGAAAAGATATAAAGGCGCAAGTGCATACTCATCCTTGCCTTCTATCTTCTGTGCCGCCTCTTGGAAACCCGAAAGCATGGAACGTTCGCCTCCCGAAAGGTGCTTACCCGTATTGCCGTGCTTGCGTATCTCCGCAAATATTTTTTGCATTAAAATAAATTGATAGGGAACAAAGGGGAAGTTTTTTACAAAATCTCCCGTATTCGAATATCCCTTTATATCTTGTACCGCATCTCCGGCGGAGTAGTCAAATGAAAACAAGTTTCTTATAGCGGAGTCGTTTGCGGTGTAAAGAGGCTCAAGAACTTCCTTTGCCTCATCTTTTTTGGCAAGTATACGCTTTTGTATAACCTCATCCGCAGAAGAGGAGGAGAGGGAAAGCCTTGTTTTAAAACGAGCTATGATACGGGAAAACTCATTTTCACGAGCCTTTATGATCTCATCTATAGCTTCCTGTCCCGTACATACTACCCATACCTTACCCTCACATTCACTGCCTATCTTTTCCACAAGGGATTGCAGGTTTATAAGTAAGTTAGTATCCTCTCCCACATACTGACCTACCTCATCTATCATAAACAAAAGGCGAAAGTCATCGGGCTTTGCAGATACATATTCTTTTATCTCCGATACAAGCTGTGCAATAGATGTCTCTATGGTCTCTGTGCCGTTAAACCAGTTAGAAGCCGCACTTTCGCTCATGCCAAGAACTTGTTGTAAGGTCTCAACGATATCATCTTCAAAGAATACATAGGAATCACGGGATTCAAGCCAGGAGGATCCGTTTTTTTCTTCGAACACACGACGAAATTCCTCTGTCTTGCCTTGCTTTTCTATAAACTGCTCAAGCTTTGCCAACTTAAGATCTTCACCGTAAAAGCCCAGATAATTATAAAACATTTTTGCAAAAACTCGCAAAACAGCGGTGTTGTCTTTATTTATGGAGCCTTCTATATCAATATTGAAAAGTATGGTATCGGTAGTACCCTTTGTGGCATTGTCAATAAGCATAAATGTTGCGGGATCGTCGGCAAACTTTTCACGAAAACGCTCTACCGTCTTTTTTCCTTGAACTTCCTTGTTTTCCAAAAGGTAGGAGAGTATCTTTAAAAAGTGGGATTTACCGCTTCCGAAAAAACCCGATATCCACACACCTATATCCGCTGTTTTTTCGGTAAAGGAATCGCAATAATTGTTGAAAAATGTTATAAAATGCTTCTTTAACTCTTTTGTGATGACATATTCTTTAAGTTCCTGTACAAGGACATCACTTGCATCTTGATCAACCTTTACAACACCGTTTATTATACGGTTTATATCCTCATTGAACATTTTTTCTATTTTCATGATTCGACCTCCTTACACGATATTGAAAGCTCTGTAGTAGGAATTTGGCTTTAATATATCAAACAATTTCACATGGCGACCGTCAAATGTACCGGGATACATTACAAGTATGGGAACATTTGAAAAACAAGGCTGCATTGCCTCAAGCAAAGCATGTACACGAATAAAGGGGAAAACCTCCCCCACACCCGTAATAAGAAGGATATCACCCGTTTCCTTGGGCTCATAGTCCATTTTGTTTATAAATGCGGAAACGCTTGCTGTTTTCTGCATTTGGGCAACAACAGCATTTTTTCCTTTTTTTTCTTCCAACTGAGGTATCTTATCCGTAACCTTTTTTCCGTCACAAATCGAAAGAAACACCTTATACAGGTTATATTCTATAATTCGACATGAAAGACTTTGGTCTGTTACCAGCTTTTCCGTAAAATGCCTTACAATCATTTCTTCTTTTGGATCATAGCAAAAAATACGAATATTTACCTCATTTGAAAGGCCTTTACCTTCAAGAAGATCCTTACTTTGTATCAGCTCTCGAAGTGTATCGAGACGTTTGTTGATATCACTCATATTTCCTCCTTACGCAAGACAATTAAAAGCGGGTAGGGCGATCTTCAGCCCTTTTTCACGAATGGCATTTTCAAGCTTCGTGCATATCAGTACGGGATTAAGCTTTTTTGACTTTGTGCTATCTAAATATTCCGTCTCTACCAATATTCTTGTAAGCACCTGTTTTAGCTTTACAATAGTCGAATCGCTCCAAGTCGCTACCCAATCGTCCTGTTCCTGCAAACGCATAAAAAATATATTCAAGTCTATTTTACTAAATGTAGTGTCCAATTTTTTGTACTTATCGCCAATTACCGTTATCATAAAATCCCACACCAAACGATATCTACACATCATGGCATACAAACATATCTGCTTTGCAACATCAGAGGGCTCGTAAGCAACAGCCTCCGCAAGAGAGGCATCATCTAAAGCTTCAAGTCTGCGAATACATGCTCTTGCAATATTGCGAACAGACCTTTCCGTAGGATATTGAAACAAATTCTCCGAGAGTATTTTATCTATAACAGCATCATCATCCAAGCCCTCATTCACAAGCCTCGCCGTTGTTCTCATTTCATAAAAAAGAAACTGTTCCCTCGTCATAACAGCCTCATAGGGACTTGACTCCTTTAATGCTTTATTATCTTTCTGCAGCATCATGTACCTCCAAACCGTGGTCAGTCAAATTTTTATATTTGTATCAAACACGGTTTCCACCATTTCCTTAAAGGGGAGCTCTAAAAAGTGCTATTGAAGTAAAATTTAGATATTTGTTCGAGGACCGGGAAATGGCTCGAAGCCAATGTAGAGCATTGGTGAGAGACATTGACGACGTACTCGGGCAAGATAGCCAATTTTACGATTTATGGCTTTTTAGAGGTTCCCTAAAGTTTAAATAACGCGATAATTATATATAATATTGTAACACATATTTAACAAGGTATCAACTGTAATTCTGAATTGTTTATACTACATTAAACCACTTAATGATGCCTTTGAGATGATTTTTAGAGGTGCCCTAAAGTATATGCAACGGTACGGATGCCAAAAAGGGCAGATTTCTTTTGTAGTTTCTAATTTATGGTGTTTTTAAGGTTGTTATCATATTGCGATCAACATATAAATCTTATTGTATATTTATTGATTGACTTTGAATTTTTTTAGATATATAATTTAGGGGTGTGCGAATAGATATTTGTAATTTTTTATAAAAGGAGATATACAAAATGGCTGAAGAAAAAGCGATAATTCTTACTAAAGAAGGTCTTGAGGCTCTTAAGGCGGAACTTGAAAACCTTAGGGTCGTAAGGCGTATAGAAATAGCGGAAAAAATAAACGAAGCAAGAATGCAAGGCGACCTTTCCGAAAATGCCGAGTATGATGCGGCAAAAGAGGAACAGGCAGAAATAGAGGCAAGAATAAGCACTATTGAGAAAACTCTCAGAAATGTAGAGGTCATCGAAACAGATGAGCTCAGAAACGACTATGTAAGCCTCGGAAACACTGTAAAAGTCTATGATGAAGAGTTTGAAGAGGAAATAGAGTATATGATAGTAGGCTCCACGGAAGCAGACCCTACCCAAGGCAGACTTTCAAACGAATCTCCTTTAGGTGTGGCTCTTATGGGACACGCTGTAGGTGATGTAGTGGAAAGTGAAGCTCCCGACGGCATACTTAAATTCAAAATTCTTGAAATAAAATAATACAGGAGAAAAATATGGCAGAAAATAAAAACAATCAGCCTCTTGAAGGTAAAGCCCTCAATGAGATATTAAAGCTTAGAAGAGAAAAGCTTCAAACATTGCAAGAAGAAGGCAGAGACCCTTTTAAAATAGTTAAAGCCGATGTTTCCAACCATAGTTTGGAAATAAAGGAAAACTTCTCCTCCTTCGAAGGCAAAACCGTATCCGTAGCGGGAAGAATAATGAGCAAAAGAGTTATGGGTAAGGCAAGCTTCTGCGACATACAAGACAGAGACGGCAGAATACAGTGCTATGTTACAAGAGACTCTTTAGGCGAGGAAGAATATAAGAGATTTAAAAAGCTTGATATAGGCGACTTAGCCGTAGTTAAAGGCTATGTTTTCAAAACTCAAAAAGAGGAAATATCCATACATGCCGAAGAATTGGAACTTCTTTCAAAGAGCCTTCAGGTCCTTCCCGAAAAATTCCACGGTCTTAAAGACCAAGACCTCAGATACAGACAAAGATATGTAGACCTTATTGTTAATCCCGAGGTAAAACAGAGCTTTATAAAAAGAAGTGCGGTAATAAGAACTATCAGAAATTATCTTGATAATCTTGAATTTTTAGAGGTGGAGACCCCTATACTTCAAAATATACCCGGTGGTGCATCCGCAAGACCTTTCATAACTCACCATAACACTCTTGATATAGATATGTATATGAGAATAGCCCTTGAGCTTCCCTTAAAGAGGCTTATAGTCGGTGGCCTTGAAAGAGTGTACGAAATAGGAAGAGTTTTCAGGAACGAGGGTATGGATATAAAGCACAATCCCGAATTTACCCTTATGGAACTTTATCAAGCATATACCGATTACCACGGTATGATGGATATTACAGAAGGTATCATAAAGGAATGTTGCGATAAGGTAGCAGGCACAAGGATCATAAATTATCAGGGTGTAGAACTTGATTTTTCAAAACCCTTCGAAAGACTTTCAATGGTTGATGCCGTTAAAAAGTATGCCAATGTGGATTTTGACCAAATCAAAGACACAGAACAAGCAAAAGCTGTTGCCAAGGAACACAACATAGAATTTGAACCCATACACGAAAAAGGCGATATTTTAAATCTTTTCTTTGAAGAGTACGTGGAAGATAAGTTGGTACAACCCACCTTCATAATCGACCATCCCGTAGAAATATCGCCTCTTACAAAGAGAAAACCCGATAAGCCCGAATACACCGAAAGATTTGAGCTTTTCATCGTAGGAAGAGAGTTTGCAAATGCCTACAGCGAACTTAACGACCCCATAGACCAAAGAGAAAGATTTAAAAGACAAGAGCAACTCCGTGAAAACGGCGATGAAGAAGCAAACATGATAGATGAAGACTTCCTCACAGCCTTAGAATACGGCATGCCCCCCACAGGCGGCATGGGCATGGGCATAGACCGCCTTGTAATGCTCTTCACCGATGCAAGCACAATAAGAGACGTTCTCTTGTTCCCGACAATGAAGCCTATTGAGCAGTAAGGGGTTTGAAACGCAGTATTTAAGCGGGTTTCAGTTGTTGATGATTTGATTATAAATCGTTGGTTACACAAAAGTTACACATTTTTCTGAACAATAATGCCTAATAATGCGTAATAAAAATTGATTTAGAAGTTAATAATGTAAACCGTTATAGGACACTTTCTAAAAGTACAACTTTAGAAGGTGTCCTTTTTTTGTGTCAAAGGAGATTGTGTAATGTTAAAAGTACGAATTCAAGGAAAAATCGGAGACATCAAGAAATTTGTAAGACAACTAAATGCCGACAACAGGCTTGAGCTTGTAAGCGTATCGGACATTTATGACAACAAGTGTTCTCAACGATATAAACACTTATATATGGATTAAAACTTTCCCAATTCTAACATCTATACACCCAGAATTTCACACAAATCACCAATATATTTAAGCCGAGCACAATCAACCCATTTATCTGAGTTTTTTGTGCTCCTTCTTTTTGCGCACTTTGAAAGCAATCTCATCACTTGATGTTGTGTATATTTTTCATTAAGTTTCTTTTTCTCGATTAAATGCTTAATTCTAAGACTGATAATTGACGAGAGAAAATTAATGAATTCTGTTGCGAAAAGGCGGTAATTTCCTTGTACATTGACCTCCTGTCTACCGACGATATTTTTATAATTATTG
>JAFSVK010000023.1 GCA_017444985.1 Bacillota bacterium | reverse complement strand
GTTATAACCATTCCTTTCACTGCATTCAAGGCACAAAACAGCATGAAACTGTTGTGCTTTAACACAGGCTCTTATATAATTTTCTTGTCTCAAAACAGATACACTACAAATCACGCGGAGGTGAGTGCGCCGTTTCATTGAAACAGACCGCATTGTTATATGTGTAGATTACTCTTTCAAGCACAAATAAATAGGACTTTGAGCCTGTAGACTTATCTTTGTATTAACAATACTCGTTAATAGCTGAGTAATCAGTCAATGTCTGTCTTTGAGATAATTTTTACGAAAGGATAAACTCTTATGTTAAAAATCGTTTACCCCATTTGTTGTGGAATCGATGTCCACAAAACCTTTGTTATTGCCTGTATCGCTTCTACTGATGAAGTCGGCATAACGAGGTATCAATCAAAGCGTTTTTCCACTTTTACCAAAGGCTTGCGTGAACTTCGTGAATGGCTTTTATCCAATTCCTGTACAGATGTTTGTATGGAGTCTACAGGAAAATATTTTATTCCTGTCTACAACATTTTAGAGGACGGCTTAAAGCCTATTGTCGCTCACCCCAAATATGTTAAGGCTATCAGAGGTAAGAAAACCGATAAGCGTGACGCTAAATGGATTGCTGACCTTTTCAAGCACGATTTGATTGCTTCAAGTTTCATTCCGGATAAAAATATTCGTGACTTGCGCGACCTCATGCGTTACCGTTTTAAACTTACCAATTTCGGTTCAAGTGAGAAAAACCGTTTCCAAAATTGTCTTACCGTTTCAAATATTCAACTTGCAAGTGTTGTTTCAGATACCTTTGGTAAGAGTTCTATGAATATTATTGAGCATATTCTTGAAAATCCCCTCGACAAGAATATTGACATACCCTCTTTAATTCACGGTTCTCTTACCAAAAAGATACCCGAACTTGAACTTGCCGTTGACGGAGTTATCACAGAAACTCAAGCTGAAAAAATCAAAATCATAAAAGAACATTATGATGCGCTTGATTTGTGTAAACTCAATCTCGAATCGGTTATACTTAATCTTTCCAAACCTTATCAGAAGGAAATTGAACTGCTTTTGTCAGTCCCTTCAATTAACAATATCTTCACCGCCATCGGCATATTGTCAGAAATCGGTGCGGATATGAATGTATTTCCTTCTGCAAAGCACTTATGTTCATGGGCAGGTCTTACACCTACCAACAACGAAAGCGCAGGAAAGAAAAAGTCGGTTAGAATTTCAAGAGCAGGTTGTTATCTTAAACCGCTCTTGGTTCAATGTGCTACCGCTGTTGTCAAAAGCGAAAAACATCCTGAAATCCGCAATCGCTATTTAAATATCAAAAAGCGTCGCGGACACAAGAAAGCTATTATTGCTATCTGCCGTATGCTTCTTACTGCAATTTATCACATTCTTAAAAAGCAGGAAGTCTATAACCCCGACCTTTACAAGAAAGCGGAATTATTACCGGTTTCGAGGGAAATCACTCCCGAACAAGCAATATACATAGCACAAAGACAAGGGT
>JAFSVK010000022.1 GCA_017444985.1 Bacillota bacterium | reverse complement strand
CGTCGTCAATGTCTCTCACCAATGCTCTACATTGGCTTCGAGCCATTTCCTAGTCCTCGAACAAGCTATCTCAATTTTACATCAATAGCACTTTTTAGAGGTACCCTAAAGATGTCTTGACCAATACAAGAAACTAATTCCGTATGGAATTTTTTAAACTCGCTCTCATCCATATCGGCGGGAGAGATAAGATTTATCCAATAATTCGGAATAAACTTTTTAAGTGCGTCATTTTTAATATTATTGTTTACTAAGGGTGCCGCTTTTCATATTATATATATCATCTGCATAAGTCAGGGCATCCTTTTCGTGGGTCACGAGAAGTACGGTCTTATTTTTATCTGCCGCAGATCTTAACGCCTTTAGGACGATTTCCGTGTTTTCCTCATCCAGATCCGCCGTTGGCTCGTCTGCAAGTATTATGCCGGTTTCGCGTATAAAGGCTCTTGCTATGGATAGCCTTCTGCATTCTCCACCCGAAAGCTCCGAGGGATAAACATTGGCAAGGGTGGCTATATCAAGGCTTTCAAGAAGCTCTAAAGCCTTTTGCCTTGTCTTTTCTTCCTCTCCCTTACTTGCATACATTCTGCAAGGCAACATTACATTTTCAAGCACGGTCAGAGAAGGTAAATATGCCTGTCCTTGGGGTATGATACCTACCTCTTTGTTTCTGAGCTTGGAAAGGTCTTTATCTTTTAAAGCATAAATATCCTTATCATCGTAAAAGACTTTGCCCTCCGTAGGCACAAGAAGGCCTGCAAGCATACTTAAAAAGGTACTTTTACCGCTTCCCGACTTTCCTATTACGGCAGTGAGTTTTCCTGCCGAAAGGATAATATCCGTTTTGTTTACGGCATAGGAAAAATTGCTTGTACTTGTATTTCTTAAAAAGCGTTTACTTATGCCCTCCGCTTTTAAAATCATATAACACCTCGCTAACGGGACCTCTAATACTATTTATCATTGAACTGCGGAATATTTTTATAACTCACGGAACGTCACTCTATTCCCTATGAACAAATTTCAACTATTATTCATATCGCAAAATTAATGTCTCCTAATTTGAACGCAATATAAGACTTGTATCTATCTTGCTTATCTTAACTGCCGAAAATACAGCCGCAACAGGTCCTGCCACGGCAGATGTGGCTATAGCGGTCAATACCGCAAGAGCTGCAGAACCTATATTAGGCAGGAGATAGGGAAGAGATGTTTTCTGTTCTATAACGCCTCCGAAAGGCAGTATTAAAAGGCAGGCAAGGGCTACACCCAAAACGCCTCCCAAAAGTCCCGTTATAAAGGACTCGGATAATATTATCCCCGCCAATTTTCCTCTTGTGGCTCCTATCGCCCTGAGAACGGCAAACTCTTGCTTTCTTTCGTTTGTGATCATGGCAAAAGCCGCTATCATAATGCCTAAAGAAAGTATCCTTACTACCCACATCAATATCTGTACCACCTCGGATATACCTCCAAGGCTTTTTGCTATACCGCTTATCATACTTTGTGTCTGAACGGCACTTACATTTTTATAGTGTACATTTATTTCTCCCGCTATCTTTTGAGGATCGTGTCCCTCTTTGACTTTTATAAGTACGGAAGATATAAGGGTATCGGGGTCGTTTTTGGCAAGAAGTTCTATGCCCTTTTCTTTTGCTGCAGCCATAAGTACTTTTATGGTATCTGCATTGGTATATACCGCATTGTCAAGTTCTGTACCCGTAGTTTCAAGCCTTGCGGCAACCTTACAATTGTGACCGTAAAACATCAGGTCATCTCCCACCTGTGTGTTTATATTGGCACCTACCAACACATCATCAAGCTCTATGTTGTTTTTATAACTTTTTTGTATCCAAGGCTTTACGGAAAAATCTGTTTCGGGTTCAAAGCCTATTACCTGTACGGGCATGGAACAACAGCCCTCACTGACGGTAGCAAGAAAGTACTGAGGTGAGACCGCCTCCACACCTTCTATTTTGGCAATGTTATCGATATTACTCCTGTCCATATAAAAATAGCCCGTCTTTCCCTGTATGAGTATGGCTTCAAGGTCCTTATTCTTTGCCGCCTCATCGGGTACTGCCACAATATCCGCACCAAGCCTTGCCTGCAAACTGTTAAGCCCGCTTTTAAGGCTTGAAAGTATCAAGCTGCCTCCAAAAACACAAAAGGAGAGAAAGGCTGATATTATAACCAAAGCAAAAGTCCTTGCGGGCCTTCTTATAAGATTTTTTATAGGTAAAGTATTTATCACTTAATTTTCTTCTTTCTTGAGATTTAGAACAAAGTCAACTACCGAAATTATAATGAGTATTATACTCAACACTATTACCGCAGGTCTCATAACAGAGTGGCAACGCATGGTATTCATCATACAAAGCTTTATGATACCCTGAGGTATGTATGCACCGACAGCTGCCGCAAGGGCTATCAAAACACTTATTATTTTTTTAGCTGCGGAAGATTTAACGAAAACACCTGCCACAGATACCACACTCAAACCGAGCCCTACGGCAAAAACCGCCAACTGTGCATTGTGGCAGCTCATATAAGAGCCGTCCTCATGGGCGGGGCAGGCATGAAAAACAAACATCACACCAAGGGCTATTGCCACAGAAAACAATGTTTGAAGTATACTTGTTACCGTTTTGGCTTTTTTAAACATTATACATTTCCTCCGTAAATTGATAATAGATTTTTAGATTATATATACATTAGGCTCTTCTGTCAATAAAAAAGAACTTTTTAAACTTTCGTACTTTTTATAACAGGTTATAACCAAATCAAAACCTCTATTTTAAGGCTAAAAAAATGAGGGTAGTATAAATCTACCCTCATTACATTAAACATAAATTACTTTAATGTTACCTTAGCGCCAACAGCCTCAAGCTTAGCCTTTGCAGCCTCAGCGTCTTCCTTGGAAGCAGCTTCCTTGATGATCTTAGGAGCGTTGTCAACAAGTTCCTTAGCCTCTTTAAGACCAAGACCTGTGATACCTCTAACTTCCTTGATAACCTTAACCTTTTCGCCACCTACATCTGTAAGCTCTACGTCAAATTCTGTCTTCTCCTCAGCAGCATCGCCACCTGCAGCACCACCTGCAGCAGGAACAACAACACCTGCAGAAGCAGATACGCCGAATTCTTCCTCAGCAGCCTTTACTAAATCGTTAAGCTCTAATACGCTGAGCTCTTTAACAGCTGCAATGATTTCTTCTATAGATAATTTAGCCATTTTAAATTTCCTCCGTAAAATATTATACTATTATTCTTTTTCAGCAACAGCCTTGATAACTCTTGCAAAGCTTCCCATGGGGGACTTGAAGCTTCCGAGAAGTCTTGAAAGGAGAACTTCTCTTGAAGGTATGTCTGCTATTATAGCCATACCTGCGGCATCATAGCTAACACCGTCAACCACACCACCCTTGAATTCAAGAGCCTTGGCGGTTTTCTTAAACTTGTTGAGAATGCTTGCCGCACTTGTGGGATCGTCATAGCTTACAGCTAAAGCACTGGGTCCTTCAAAATAAGTCTTAAGTGACTCATAAGCTGTACCCTCAACTGCAAAGTTCATCATTCTGTTCTTGTAAACTTTGTAGTCAACTCCGGCCTCTCTAAGCTGCTTTCTAAGCTGAGTATCCTGCTCAACAGTAAGACCTCTTGCATCAACAACAACTGCTGATGTAGCCTTTTCAAGCTTTTCCTTGATCTCATTTACTATAGGTTGTTTGAGTTCAATTTTAGATCTTAAAGCCATTTCTACACCTCCTATATAATTATAATATATAAAAGCCGTATAAAAAACTCTCTATCTGCCGATAGAGAGTGAAAATACAAAAATAAGAGTTTATAACATCTTAAGTATCCTCGGCAGGTTGTATACGTTACGGCAAAAGCCACCTGCTGTCTACGGCACGAGAAATATAATACCAAATCGCAAGACATTTGTCAACAGTTTTTTTAAAAATTATCGTTTTTTGTTTTCTATTATGATATAAGTTTGAGATCTCCCCAAATGTATTTAAACTCATTCTTCCGAATATGAATTATAATGCCTCTTACACTGAAGCTACCGCAAATTTGCCAACAGGACAACAATCAAAAATCGTAGACTACATAAGACAACAGGGCAGTATAAATGATACCGAGATACAAAAACTGCTTGGCGTAAAAAAACACGGGCATATATTATCACTAAAAAAATGCTCGATACAAAAATAATCGTTAAACAAGGAAAAGGAAGCAATAAAATTTATATTTTGCCATAAACATAGGGGCTGTGAAAACAAAATACACTTTTCACAGCCTCTTTTTAGAAAACTTCCGATTTTACTTTTTCACCCGACTTACCTCCAATTTTATAGCTAAAATATTATACATAAGCAAAAATATTAAATATTCAAATTATACCCTTTAAGCCTTGAAAAAAAAATTTAAAGTGATATACTTTTTAAAAAGCCGAAAATTTATTGGTTTTTGGAGGTTTAAGTATGAGTGTTTTATATTGTATACCCTTTTTGGGGTTGCTTTTGAGTATAGCAATATTTCCTCTTATAAACGGAAGATTATGGGAGAAGATACAGCCTTGGGTAATGATATTTTGGTGTCTTTGCTTTTTGATACCCTACGGAGCAAAATACGGACTTAGTGTTGCGGCAGAAAGTACCCTTGAGAGCATCGTGGGTGATTATATTACATTTATAGTGCTTTTGTTCGGGCTTTTTACCGTAGCGGGCAATATTACCATAGACGGTGATCTGGCGGGAGCGCCTCGTACAAACTGTGTACTTTTGTTTATAGGTATGCTCTTATCTTCCGTGATAGGTACCACGGGGGCAAGTATGCTTATGATAAGGCCTCTTATAAAAATGAACACTTGGCGAAAAAATAAAGCCCATGTTATGGTGTTTTTTATATTCTTGGTCTCAAATATGGGCGGCTGTCTTACACCTATAGGAGATCCCCCTCTTCTTATGGGCTTTTCCAGAGGTATAAACTTTTTCTACAGTTTGAGTTTTTCCCATATACTCCTTTTTAATGCCATGCTTTTATTATGTATTTTCTACCTTACCGACAGGCATTTTTTCAGGAAAGAAGTAGCAGAAGGTGCAAGGCCCGACATATCAAAGCCCGGAAACAATATTTCGATAAAGGGACTTCACAATTTGATATTTATAGCGCTTATAATATCAGCCGTTATATTAAGCGGTATACTGCCCTCTGTTGAACCTTTTGCAAAGGGGCTTCACATTTACGGCTCTGTGGTATTTACATACACGCAGATGATAGAAATTGTAATAATACTTCTGTCCGCTTTGGGTGCCTACCTTACCACTCCCGCCGTTATAAGGGAAGCAAACCACTTTACTTGGGGAGCCATTACAGAGGTAGCCATACTTTTTATAGGTATATTTATAACCATGCATCCTGCCCTTGTAATACTTAGAGATGCGGGAAAAAGTTTAAAACTTTCCTCACCCTATCAGATGTTTTGGTCTACGGGACTGCTTTCAAGCTTTCTTGACAACACACCTACATACCTTGTTTTCCTTACAACTGCAGGCTCTTTGGGCTCTCAAGCGGGAGTGTACACAAGCCTTGGACTTGTGCCTGCCCAAATGCTCACCGCCATATCCTGCGGTGCGGTATTTATGGGTGCAAACAGCTATATAGGAAATGCCCCCAATATGATGGTAAAAGCCATATCCGAGGAAAACGGTATTAAAATGCCCGGCTTTTTCGGCTATATATTTTGGGCAATAAAAATACTTATACCCATATTTATAATTGATACTTTTGTATTTTTCCTTTAAACAAGGAGGTACTTATGGAAGATGAAGTAGCAAGAGCTATAGACGAAGTTAATAAAGAAAAGCTGGAAAAGTTTCGCACGGAAACTCAAAACACCGTAAAAAACCTGGCACATGAAATATACAGATTGGATGAAGAGGTATACAAACAGCTGGGTTCTTCCTTGGGAAGGGTGTTCAGTGGCGACAAAAAAAGGGAGATACACTCTATAATAAGTGCCCTTAACGATCCCGACGGCTACAAAATAAGAAACGATCTTGTTTTGATAAGCAATATGGCAAGAACCATCAAAAATAAAAATATGCGAAAATCGGTAATGCAGGAGTACAGCCAGATACTTAAAAAGGTTCGCTCTCTTCCCGAAAGTTTCGCAGGTAACGATATTATGGACTACGAGCTTGCAGGTCTTAACCAGCTTAACCTTAAAACAAGGTTTGCAAGCAACCACACCATAATTTGTATAGGCAGGACCTACGGTAGCGGAGGCACCGATATAGGCTTTGCCCTTGCCGATAAGCTACATATAAACTACTACGATGCCGAGGTAATAAAAGAGTCGGAAAACATACTTGAAGCCCTTGAAAACGAAAAGAAAAAGAACTTTTTAAGCAGGGTGATATACGATTTCGGAAAATACCACGGTCTTGCCAAAGAGGATGCCCAGTTTTTCAAGCAAAGCGAACTCATACTTGAAAAAGCCCTTACCGAGGACTTTGTTATAATGGGAAGATGCGCCGATAAGATACTTACAAACAACCACATACCCCATATAAGCATATTCATAACCGCACCCTTTGAAATAAGGGCAAAAAGAATAGCCTCCATAAAGCACAACATAAGCTTAAGACAGGCAAGAAAGCTCCTGAAAAAAATAGATGCCGCCAGCAAACGACACTACCGCAACTACACCCTGCAAAGGTGGGGAGATATACAAAACTACGACCTTTGCATAAACTCCGCCTGCTTCGGCATAGAAGGCTCGGTGGAGCTTATACTGAGATCTATGAATAGATAACCACTGAGAGGTGAAATTATGAACATACTGAAAAAAACCATAATTTTTATGTTAGCGGTATCTTTCGCCATTTCTCAAAGTATTTTGACCTTTGCGGAAGAAAGCATCATTCATTGTAACATTTGTGTTTTTAAGGCAAAAGAAGTGGCAACTCCAATCGGAACGACACGTATGTCGTTCCCTACAGATCGTTCAATTAGGTTTTGTTAAATTTAAAGTTTTCTACGACAAATTAGTATTAAACATTCTTTCAAAATTCTTGACATCACACAAAAGCAAAAAACGGCTGCGGAAATTATCTCTCAGCCGTTTTT
>JAFSVK010000021.1 GCA_017444985.1 Bacillota bacterium | reverse complement strand
CTATTGAAGTAAAATTGAGATATCTTGTTCGAGGACTAGGAAATGGCTCGAAGCCAATGTAGAGCATTGGTGAGAGACATTGACGACGTAATCGGGCAAGATAGCCAATTTTACGATTTATGAGTTTTTAGAGGTTCCCTAAATAATAAGTTTACTGACATAAAACCTCTCCGTCAGCCTGCGGCTGCCACCTCTCCTTTCAGGCGAGGCTTAATTACTTATTATAAATGACATCTAAAAATACATAAATGATAGCATTAGATTGCCTTGCAAAGTTTTTTGTCAATGTTTTGAGCTTGTCTTAGTGCCGTTTTACTTGCTCGTCGGAAAAAGATATTTCAATTCAATAGTAAACACTATATTATAAAATGTCTATTAGTAACGAAATTTAAAAATGGAACCAAGATACAGTATAACTGTTTTGTTATATATACAATGTTCCGGTTAAAAACAATATATTATATTTGCACAATGAGATCATAAGTCAATGTTTTAGGACAAAATCAATGCACAAAATTTAAATTTAAAATTTGTAAAATATTACCAAAACTAATAATTATATATAGTTTATACTTAGAAGGAGCTTAAAAGTTTATAATTGTGTTGTTATATACGATTTCGAAAAAAGTTTAAAAATTTCTTCATAGATAACATAAAAAATTCTTCAAAATAGATAGATGCAGTTTCCGTCTATACATAAAACCATGAGCAGATCCCCATAAATATCTTTATTTTGTATTTTATTATGTAGTCGGAACAGTAAGGGGTGTGAAATTATATTATATGGAATTCATTGTTTTTTTTTATTGTTGGTTATAATGAACAAAACTAAAATAAAGCTTATAATATTTTAAAGTATATATGTAAGTTCTCATAGTTTGGGACAGTTAAAATATTATTGTATTTTATGACTTCAGTTGATATAATTAGTTCTATAGGAAATGAAATATAAAACAAAATTTGCGGATAAATTTTGAACAGTGAAAAATTTTATGTTTCAGAGTATACAATGATCATAGGGGAGGTTAAAGTATGAAAAAATTTACGGGAATGATATTAAGTTTTGTTCTACTGATGAATAGCGGATCTACCACCATTCCTCTTTTGGCTGCGGAAGATGAGCAGCTTTTAGGGCAAGAGGAAGTCGTTATAGACGATACAGTATCCCCCACGGCACTGGATCTGCATGCAAATACATACACGGAGTATATTTATATACACAATGAAGCTGAATTAAAGGCAATAGAAGGTCATGACGGCGGATATTACGAACTGGCGGCAAATATTACTTTAAGTGAAAACTGGAAACCTCTTAATATTACAAATGCGGTTTTTGACGGCAAGGGTCATTGGATATATGGCTTAAAACAAACAGGTACAGACGCTAAAGGTTTGTTCAATTGGTCTGTGACTTCGGACAGTTCGGATAACGGAGTGAATATATATGTAGCAAACCTCAATTTATCGGAAATTGAAATTTCCGTATCGGGTAGTGTTGAAAACTTTGATATTTCCGCATTGGGCGGTGACGGTATAGTTGCGGAAAATTGCTATGTCAGCGGAGATATAGAAATTGACACCGATATTTCGGGCAAAGGTACAGTTTACGGTATGAAAAACTGTATAAACTCTAAGTCTTATCTTGATATAAAAGATGTCAGTAAAGGCACGGGAAATATCATACTTTACGGTATGTATGACTGTAAAAAATGTGACTATAACGGTGATATAGATACTTTAAATACCTGTGCAAAACTAAATGTAGTGGGTATAAACGCACATTATAGTTCAGGCAGCGTAACAGGCAATTACACCGACGGATATACGGGCAACACCCTTACTTACGGCGACAACACTTTTACGGGCGACATAAATGTGAAAAAAGCAGGCGGTATGACTTCTGTTTACGGTATCGGTACAAACAAAAATTCCAAATTTTTAGGCGATATTGATGTAAATATCGAATCCGACAAAACAGGGTATTCCAATCAATACATTTATCCTTTGATCAGCTGTGCAGATACCGTATTAAACGGCGATATAACCGTTAAATGTGAAGATACGAGCTATTCTTATAATGACACTTATTTTGATTACAACGGTACTTTAGGCTGTGCAAATTGTAACATAAAGGGAGATATTTACTTCTATACAAATACCTCAAATTCAACTTTTAAAGCTCTTACAGGTTACAATAATAAAGCCAAAGGTGATATTAAAATAATATATGACTGCATAAACATAAGAAACTCTTACAGCCGTTTTTATACGATAGATGGTTATAATTGTTATTTTGAGGGTTCTACAGGAGTGTATGCCACCGATATAAGCACCCCTAAGCTGGGTTTTGCCGCTTTATCCAGCGGCAAAAAAAGCAAAGTAAAAGGCAATGTATATATAAACTGCGGAACTTTAATCTGCATTTCCGGTTCTTCCAACGGAACCGTAATAGGTGATTTTACCGTTTCAAAAGGTGATATACAAGGCATCAGCGACAGTTCCAACTGCCAAATATACGGAAATCTCACAACGTATAACGGCAATATCGGCGGAATTTACAGCCGTTATGCACCAAGCGTTTCCAATTGTACCAACAATTACATCAGAGGAAATCTCACCACCATAAATGGCGAGGTTAAAAGCGGTGCATACGGAGATTATGGCTTAATATACCAATGCAGTGACAGTTTTATAACAGGCACATCCACCATATCAAAAAACGGCTATACTTTGAGTGTTACAAAAGCCAATAACAGTTTGTGTATAGGAAAATGCGGACATATAGATACAATGGATGATAACATTTGCAATGTCTGCAACAATTATTTAAATCCCGTCAAACTTGCGGTAAAGTATTCGAGTGAATGTGAATATTCACACAGCGACAATCAAGGGGGTATAAACTATATTCCCGAACCCGATCCCGTATCTTACACCGCAAAGGTCATAAGAGAGGAAAGTATGGAGCCTTTGGCGGGTGCAAAAGTAAGTCTTGACGGAGATGTATATACTACGGACGATAAGGGTATATTTACAGTCAAAGACGGGGCTGCGGACTGTGTACTCACGGTGTCTATGGGTGGAGATATAATTAAAAAGGATATACATTTTACTCCCACAGACGGTGAGGAAAATATAATATATGTAAGGGATATGAATATAGATACGGATATACTGCCTCACGGAGATCTTGAAAGCGGTACCATGAACGGACCTAATTTAAGTGTAAACGGCTCTTCATCGCCTATGTTCTCCTTTCCTTCAAGTATGTCCTTGTCGGTGCTTGAAAATATATCTGTCGCTTACGATGCCAACAGAAAATCCTACAAGGCTATATTAAGTACTTGTAAACTGACGGCGGATGATGCAAACTATGTTAAAGACGGAGGAAGCTACACTCCCGCTTTCAAGAAAAGATATGAAGCGGCACAAAATCTCTATGACAGAGCAAGAGCGGGAAAACTTTCCGAAAATGATTTTTTAAATGCCTTAAAGCCCGCAAAAAGAGCCTCCTTCCCGGGAGATTACGGCTTCAAGGGCTCGGGCAATGTTATTGCCTTTTTGGAGCTTCAGGAAAAGAACGGGCAAATAGTAGTTGTAAACAGCGGCTATGTAGTATCGGCTTCCGTAGGTGTGGAAAAGAGTGCTCCCATACCTCCTTGGCCTCCTATCACATACGGTACCTTCGGCATATCGGGCACACTGGAAACGGGACTTACACTTACTTTAAAGCCCTCCCCTTCCTCAAAACCCGAAATGGACATATCCGGAAGAATAACGGGTATGGTAAATCCCTATGCCGCCGCAGGTGTGGGAGTAAAGAAGGTAGCTTCCTTGGAGCTTGGACTTTCGGGACTTTTAAGGTGTGATGTAAATATGCCTTTTGAGAGTTTCGATAAGAGTGTTGTTGCTACACTTATGGCAGATTATTATTTCTTGGGTAATTTCTTTGTATTTGATTACAAATTCAGCCACACCTTCCTTAAGTGGCAAATGTGGCCTTATACCGACCCTAAGATATCCATACTCCCCTTTGCCTCCGATGATTTTTCGGATATGACGGAGGTAGACAGAAGTTATCTCAACAAAGAAGAGGATACAAGAGAAAATACCTTAAAATCAAATATATATCCCTATAGTGATGTTAAACTTCTTAAAACCGATGACGGAGGAAAGGTACTTATTTGGCGTGATGACGATCCCAACAGGGACAGCCTGAACAGAACGGCACTATACTACAGGGTATGTTCAAAAGATGGTGTTTGGTCGGATACGGCACAAATAAATAACGATGGTACGGCAGATTTTGAATTTGCGGCTTGTTCTGTAGGTGGTATAGTTCATCTTGTATGGCAAAACGCAAACGAAAAGTTCACATCTTCAAGTATTGAAGATATGTTGACTAAAACGGATATATATTATTCTTATTACAGCGCAAGCGGTAAAAATTGGATGAGCCCCGTAGCTCTTACAAAAGATAATAGGGAGTTTGAGTATATGCCAAGAATAGCATCAAGCGGTTCAACGGCATACGTTATTTGGAATACCAATAAGCAAAACAGTCCCTTCCCCGCACTTTACAATGAAAAGGAAAATGTCAATTTGGTAAGCGTAAGCGGAGGCAGTGTATATAAAGTGAATACTTCATTTACAGATGTTGCCTCTGTTATAGATACGGCGGTTGATTCCGACGGAAATATTTATTGTGCTTATGACAGTGATGCAGATGTATCTACTCAAGGCTGTGTATTAACGGAAAAATTAAAAGCAAACGGCACAGAGTATACATATACTACCGATAAGGATATAACATGCCTTCTCGGAATAGGAAGAGACCTGTATTTTGCCGAGGATGATACCATTAAATACTTCAGTTATGGCAGAACCTCGGATATGGTAACAGCAGAGAAGGGTATAGAAGGTTTTGACTATACAAGCTGGACAAGCTATGATGCCTCCACAAGAAAAACCGTAACAAATACAGCCTTTGTATATGAACAGCCCAAGGATCTGGGTTCGGAATTGTATCAGGCAGGTAAATTTGGTACAAACAGTATTTCAAAGCCTGTAAAAATAGGAGAGTACGACGAAAAGATAAGAGCATTCTCCATAACGGGAGGTACAGACAGTAACATAGACATAGCGGAAATAGCCGCTAAAATAGAGTTAAGTCCCATAGAGTCCACGAAGGATGAAACGGGTGTATCAAATACTATAAACCAAAGTGTAAGACTTGTTTTTGATAGTATTTCTCCCAAAGAAGATATAGAGGCAGAGTATATCTATGCCGTAAATGACGGACCTGTGGCAGGTAAGGAGACCTTTAACATAGGAGTTAAGAATAACGGATTTACAACCTTATCTTCACCTAATATCACCGTAAAAGACGGTGCGGGGTCTGTTATTTTCTCGGGAAGTGCACAAGTAAGTATAGCTGCGGGAGAAAGTGAGGAAATATCCGTAAATGTAACCATACCGGATGATTTCACATCGGGCACCGTAACGGCTAAAGTGGAAAAAGAGGGTATTGAAGAAGAAAACATCCAAAACAACAATGCTGAGTGCAAGTACGGCGGGGCTGACTTGGAGCTTGATATGAAAGCGAATACTCTTGCCGAAACGGGAAAAGTAAAGGCTGTTGTAGAAAACTTAGGCTCCGATACGGCTAAAAATGCGGTACTTAAAGTAGTGGATACAAGAGGTGTGGCACTTTACGACGAAGCTTTAGGAGAGGTAGAGGGTAATGTTATATACACCCAAACTCTTGGAGATATAGCTTCGGGAGACAGGGTAAAGGTAAAAATAACTCTTCCCGAAGAATACTTATCGACAGAAGAGAATATACTTCTTACAGCCTATGTTACCTGTACAAACGAAGAAATATACAAGAGTAACGATATAGACACTTTCAGAGTAGATAAGAGCGCAGAAGCTAATATACTCTTAGGCGATGTAAACGGAGACAACAGCGTAGACTCCAAAGATGCCTCCATAGTACTGCAACACACCAGCGGTATAGCAACTTTAAGCGGAGATGCCCTTATAGCAGGGGATGTTAATAAGGACGGCAGCGTAGACTCCAAGGATGCCTCTATAATATTACAGTATACTTCGGGTATTATAACGCAGTTCTGATGTTTTTAGAATGTTAGTGCACGAAAAAGTCACAGCTGTTTGCTGTGGCTTTTCGTGTAAATAATAATTTGTTGAGCCAAATGTATTGACCCAAATCAATTTTTAGCTAAAGCGAAAAAATTGATTTTTCCGACTTCGGCTTTGTTAATTTCTGATTTATCTTTGTGGCGAAACCTCTCCGTCAGCCTAAAGGCTGCCACCTCTCCTTTCAGGCGAGGCTTTGTCGCAGTTGTGGTGGTCGCAAGGAAGTTTGCTTTTCATACATTGTCGAAAGCTACAAAGAATGTTAATGTATGGATGCGGTGTTTAATTCGAAAAAAGAAAGCTAACAACCGTTAGGCTCCCTTGAAAGGGGAGCTGTCGGCATTAGCCGACTGAGAGGTTCTTTTGCCAAAGG
>JAFSVK010000020.1 GCA_017444985.1 Bacillota bacterium | reverse complement strand
ATTGAAGTAAAATTGAGATAGCTTGTTCGAGGACTAGGAAATGGCTCGAAGCCAATGTAGAGCATTGGTGAGAGACATTGACGACGTACTCGGGCAAGATAGCCAATTTTACGATTTATGAGTTTTTAGAGGTGCCCTCAATTTTTCGCGTTAGCTAAAATTGATTTTGGGTCACAAACTATCTCTCAGCTGACCCCTGCACCCTCTTCCACATCCCTGTCAAGAGAGAGTACGGAAAGGTTTCCTTTTTCGTCTTCGGCAGCAAGTATCATGCCCTCGCTTACATATTTGCCCTTAAGCATGGGACGGGGAGCAAGGTTTGTACATACCACTACCTTTTTGCCCGTCATTTCCTCGGGTGTGTACCATTTTGCAATACCCGAAAGTATAGTGCGAGTATTCTCGCCTATCTTTACGGTAGACATTAAAAGCTTGGAAGACTCGGGAACTTTCTCGCACTTTAATATTTTGCCTATTTTAAGTTCCACCTTGGCAAAATCATCTATGGTGATGTAGTTAGGCTCTTCCTTAGGTGCGGGAGCGGAAAGTGCTTCCACTTTTTCAAGGATCTCCTTCACATCAAGCCTTGCAAAGAGTATTTCGGGCTTTTCAACTACCTTGTTTGAAGAGGGGTAGAGACCGTAGCTGTCAAGGCTGTCAAAATCACGCTTTTGTGTGTTCAATTGTTTAAATATCTTCTCACAGGTCTCGGGCATAAAAGGTTCAAGAAGGCTTGCGCCTATGGTAAGAGACTCTGTCAGGTTGTAGAGTACGGTGGCAAGTCTGTCTTTTTTAGCCTCGTCTTTTGCAAGTATCCAAGGGGTAGTCTCATCCACGTATTTGTTACATCTTTTAAAGAGTGTAAATATTTGGCTTATGGCATCTGCCACTTTAAGCTCATCCATAGAGGCGGTGACTTTTTTCTTAAGGGAGGAGGCAAGCTCTATAAGCTCATTGTCCACATCCTCTTTTACGCCCTTGTTTTCCACTACGCCGTCAAAGTACTTGTTTGTCATGGATACCGTTCTGTTTACAAGATTACCCAAAACATTTGCAAGGTCGGAGTTTATTCTTTCCGTAACAAGCTCCCAAGTTATAACACCGTCGTTGTCAAAAGGCATTTCATGGAGTACAAAATATCTTACCGCATCCACACCGAAAAGGTCTACAAGATCGTCTGCATATATAACATTGCCCTTGGATTTACTCATTTTGCCCTCGCCTTGTAACAACCAAGGGTGTCCGAATACTTGCTTGGGAAGAGGTTCTCCCAAAGCCATAAGTATTATAGGCCAGTATATGGTATGGAAACGTATAATATCCTTTCCTATAAGGTGCAGGTCTGCAGGCCACATCTTCTTGTAAAGCTCAGAGGAGTCACCGTCACAGTTGTAGCCTATACCCGTAATGTAGTTTGAAAGGGCATCAAGCCACACATAAACTACGTGCTTATTGTCGAAATCCACGGGTATACCCCATTTGAAGGATGTTCTTGATACACACAGATCCTGAAGCCCGGGAAGAAGGAAATTGTTCATCATTTCATTCTTTCTCGATACCGGCTGTATAAACTCGGGGTGTGTGTTTATATGTTCTATGAGTTTGTCTGCATATTTGCTGAGCTTTAGGAAATATGCTTCTTCTTTTGCCTTGTGTACCTCTCTTCCGCAGTCGGGGCATTTCCCGTCCACAAGCTGAGACTGTGTCCAGAAGGATTCACAGGGAGTACAGTAAACACCCTCATACTCACCCTTGTATATATCACCCTGCTCGTAGAGTTTCTTGAATATTTTCTGTACCTGTTTTTCGTGGTCTTTATCGGTGGTTCTTATGAATTTGTCGTAGGAGGTGTTCATAAGATCCCAAATCCTTTTTATTTCGGAAGATACGCTGTCTACAAATTCTTTGGGAGATACACCCTTTTCCTTTGCCTTTTCCTCTATTTTTATGCCGTGCTCGTCTGTGCCCGTTTGAAAGAACACATCGTAGCCCGCATATCTTTTAAATCTTGCTATGCTGTCGGCAAGTACTATTTCATAGGTGTTTCCTATGTGAGGCTTGCCGGAGGTATAGGCTATAGCCGTTGTAATATAATATTTCTCTTTCATATTTTCCTCCAGAACTAAAAAACATTTTTTATATGATAACAGAAACCAACGTAAATGTCAAAAAAATTAAACTTGCATATTATAAACCGCTTCTTTCACCTGGGCAAGGTCGAGTATGCCCAAGGCAAAGCCCTTTCTTACAAGGCTTGAGGGCAGATACTCGTCGTATTTTTCAAATACGGGGTTTTCCTTTTCGTATACCAACTCCATAGGATCCGTTATTTTTTCGGTTTCCTTTTTTAGGACTTTGAAAAAAGTCTGCCTGTCTGCATCCATGGTGAAGGTCATAAAAAAAGGTCTTGCAGGGTCAAGCCCTTTTAATTTCAAGGCTTTGGCACACTTTATTTTAAGTATCCTTTCAAGGGTTATAAAGGCATAGGTACCAAGCCAAGGGAAAAATGCCCAGGTGTTTTCTCCCAAGTTTATAAGGCTCAGCCTTGTAAAGCCTGTGTTTTTGGTGAGGACTCTTGCCTGCTCAAGCCTTTTGGCACCCGTACTCATAACATAGGGGTAAATTTCGTTGCTTTCAAGCACATCCCTCATTTTTCGGAGTATTTTTGTGTGGAGACTTCCCGCACAATCTCCGAAATATGCAGGTACTATGCCCTTTACAAGCTCGCAGTATATATTCTTTTTCTTGTAGTCTATTTCCGTTACTATCCAAACTCTGCCCGCTATGGCTATCTTGTCGTTTACGGAAGGGGCATAGGCTATGGTACCGAGCTCCGTCTCTTCGCTTCTTACGGTGTACTCCTCGCTTTCTTTGAATACGCCGTAAAATCTGAAATTATTTATTATCCTTTCCCCTGCAAGACCCACTATAAGACCGCCTTTTTCGGTCTGCTGTATATGGTCGCTTGCTATAAGGTGCTTTAAAAGTATTCTGTAGTCTTCTTGAGATATATTTTTAAAAAAACTTAAGGTAAGTATCTTTTCCGCAAGGGCGGCGGGGGACATTTCTCCCATAGATGCCAATACCGACAGGCTTTGGTGATAGAGAAGGCTGTAGTGATACTTGTTAAGCTCCGCAGGCTCTACCCACTTTTCACCTATATATAGCTCTATAAGGGCTATGGCTTGTATAAGCTTCCAAGGTATTTCATTGGGGAGCATATCCCTTGAGGCTGCCTTATCCTCCCTTATAACAAACCTCATTTCCTGAGGGTCTCCCCTTCTGCCTGTTCTTCCCATTCTTTGCAAGAAGGAGGCTACCGTCCAAGGGGCATCTAACTGAAAGGCTTTTTCAAGCCTGCCTATGTCTATACCAAGCTCCAAGGTGGAGGTGGTGATTACCGTTTTTGTTTGCTCCTCATCCTTCATCTGCTCTTCCGCACCTATTCGCAAGGCGGCGGAAAGATTGCCGTGGTGTATCAAAAAACGGTCGGGTTGGTCATTCATGGAGCAGTACTGCCTGAGAGAGGCGGTTACAACCTCGCACTCTTCTCTGGAGTTTACAAATACTATACATTTTTTACCGTAGGTGTTGTTGTACACATAGGCAAAGCCGGGGTCGGAGTTGAGAGGAGCCTGTTCTATGGGTATTACCTTCTTTTCCTTTGGGTCTTCGGGTTTGCTTTCAATATAGAAATGTTCCACCGAAAGCCGCCACTTAGAGCCTCCGTCCGTTGTTTGGGGTATAAGGGTCTGTCTTCCCGTACCTCTTGAAAGAAGATTACCCGTTTCTTCGGGTTCGCCTATGGTAGCGGAAAGGCCTATTCTTCTTGGGTTTATATGTGCCAAGGAGGAGAGCCTTTCTATAAGGCAGAGGGTCTGCGCCCCTCTTTCCCCTCTTAAAAGGGAGTGTACCTCATCTATGACTATAAAGCGCAGGTCTTTAAAAAGGTGGTTTACGATATTGCTTTTTCTTAAAAGCAGGGCTTCCAAAGACTCGGGGGTAATTTGCAGTATGCCCGAAGGATTTTTTATAAGTTTTTCCTTATGGTTGGAGCCTACATCCCCGTGCCAATGCCACAGGGGTATGTGTGCCCTTTCACACAAAGGTGTAAGCCTTTGAAACTGGTCGTTTATAAGGGCTTTAAGAGGGCCTATGTATATGCACCCCACACTTTTAGGCATATTTTCCTCAAAGAGGGATATTATAGGGAAAAAAGCCGCCTCCGTTTTGCCCGAGGCTGTGGAGGCGGTAAGAAGCAGGTTTTGGTCGGTGTGCAGTATAACAGAGCCTGCAGCCACCTGTACGGATCTTAAATTTTCCCAGCGGTTGGCATATATATATTCTCTGACCGTTGGGGAGTAGGAATCGAATATACTTTTCATAGAGTAAACTCCGCAAATTCGTTGGACACCGTTTCTTCAAGTACATCGTTTTGAGCAAATTTAAACTCTTTTGAGCCTAAAAGCTGTTCTATATCAAGGGAAGGGTTTTGGCTGAGTATGTCAAGAAGCTCTATAAAATCCCTTATTACCTCTCTGGGGGTAATATGGCTGTCAGCCCCTATCCTCTTAAACTCCGTTTGTATAAATACAGCCAATTGCCGGTCTGTTATGGTGGGGGTGTAGTCGTAGAGCCTTCCGTGTATTTCCGAAAGTTTGCCTACCAATACCAGCATCTCTTCGGCGGTAAGAGGCAAAAGGGGTATTACGGGAGCTAAAAGATCCTTGTGTTCTCCCGAAAAATATCCCGAAGAAAGTCGGGATCTTAAGGCTTCGTAACTGTATACGCCTCTTCTTGTATCCTCTATGGCAAGGGGAGTACCTCCCATTATTATGCCGAAGTGCTTGGCTTTACCCTGGAGACAATCGTTGTATATGGTAAGTATCTTTTCGTAGTTGTACTGCCTGGAGGTAGCGTGAGGTATCTTGTAAATATTTACAAGCTCGTCAATAAGTACGAGCATACCGCCGTAGCCCGCCTGTTTTAGGAAAAGGGCAAGTATTTTAAGATAGTCATACCAATTGTCATCACTTATAATAATATTTATGCCTATATCCTTTTTGGCATCGGTCTTGGTGTTATATTCACCCTTAAACCACTTTAATACCCTTGCCTTCCTGTCTTCGTCCGAAAGGGCAAAGGCTTTGTAGTATTCCGTAAGCAAAAGGGCAAAGTCAAAGCCATGCACAAGTTCACTTAGGGAATATACCTCTTGTTTGATCTTCTTTTCCGCAAGGGCGGAAAAAGCGGGGTCTGTGGGGGAAAGAGAGGTCTCCTCCGACACCTGTGCCATGACGGTGCTTATCCACTTATCAAGTATAAGGGGGAGGGCACCGCCTTCGGGGCGAGCTTTCACCGACATATTTTTAACAAGTTCCCTGTAGGTGGCAAGACCTTGACCCTTGTTGCCCACAAGCCTTCTTTCGGGGGAAAGATCCGCATCAAGCACTACAAAATTTTTGGAGAATACATAGTTTCTTATGGTTTGCAAGAGAAAGCTTTTACCGCTTCCGTACTTACCCATTATAAAGCGAAAGGAAGCACCACCCTCTTCTATAAGTTCCACATCTTTTAAAAGGGCATCTATCTCGTTTTTTCTGCCTACCGTAATATAGGGGAGCCCTATTCGGGGCACGACACCACCTTTGAGAGCGTTTATAAGTGTTGAAGCCACTCTCTTCGGAATAAGCGGTCTATCTGTCATTGTTTAAAATATCCTCCAAGTCCTGTCTGTAGTCTTCTATTATACTTAAGGAGCCGTCTGTTTCTTCTATAACGCAGTCTCCCATTTCTTCGGTGAATTTGTTGTTTATCTCCTCTGCCACAAGGGAGGGGAAAATGCCTTTTTGAGAGAGAAAAGAAAGGTCTGTTCCTCTTAAAAGTGCCGTTATAAGGTCTTTTTCCGTATCTTCAAGCACTATGCCTTGGGGTTCGGAAGGGGGGAGCACAGGTGCTGCCTTTACGGGAGGAGCCTCCTTTTCCTCTTCCGTTATGAGTTTACCCATGGTATTAAGAGCCTCTTTTCGTATGGAAGACAGAGCCTTAAAGTCTATCTCAACCCTTGTTTCTTCCTCTCTTTTGATGATCTCCATAGCCTCTTCCACAGAGCTTTCAATGGCTTTTATCTCCCACTTGAACAGTTGTGCCGTTTTGATGGGTTTAAGGTCGGTGTACTTTCTGGCTCGGTTATCTACAGCCCTTACTATTCTTTTGAAGGCTTTTATGCCGTCGCCTGTGTAAACGGGGAATGTAAATGTCCAAAAAGCATTTTCTTTGTTTTTTTTGAAAGATCTGTATTTTGAAGGAGAAAAGCCATCTTTACTCTCTATATTCGGATCGAATATAAAGTCCGAAAGTATTCCCGCATATCTGTTTTGCCGTATATAGGCAAAGTAGGTGGAAAGAAGATCTCTTTGTCTGTACTTATCGTAATGCTTTTCTATTTTTTCGAATGTGAGTTTTAAGGATATTTCGGCAAGAGCCTTGTTTTTCCTCCTTAAAGGGGAGTTGAGCTTAAGGCCGCAAAGAGTGTACACGGCATCAAACATTTCTTCGGCACTTGTTTCATTGCTATGCACAAGCTTATCCAAGGCTGCATCCGCATCTATAAGGACAAATGAGTTTATATATGGGTGCGATAAGCCGAAATAGGCACAAAACTCCAAAACAGCCTCTTCCACAAGGGAAACGCTGCCTGATTCTTTTTGTTCCGTAAGATATTTATGAAGGTGTAAAAGCTTTTCCAGGCATTCATTCGGGTCGGTGACATAGGAAAAAGATACTATTTCCGAAATATATATTTTGGGGAAGCTTCTGTCGAAATAGGGTGCAGACACTCCTTTTTTTAGCTTTGAACGCCACTGAAAGTAGCGTAAAAGCATAACATCGGAAAGTTTTGCATAGGTATTTGCGTATATTTCACTAAAGAAAAGGTTGTAGTAATCTATATCAAGATTTTCTAACTCCGCAACTGTGGGCTCATAATCTTTTGCAAGTACAGCCTGCTGTTTGAATATCTTTTTTGCCTGAGAAGCCTTTGCACCTTTTTGGAGGCTTCTTAGGGTAGTTATGAGCTTAGGTGTTTTGCTTTTCGGCTTTTTTTCTATTTCTTCAGGTCCGAAGGTTCCCCAATACATATTTTCATCCTTCTAAAAGTTCACATATCTCATCGTAGAGCATGGTGTATTCGTTAAGTTTGCTCTCCATTTTCTCAAGTTTTTTCTTGTTTATTTTAAAGGCTTTGGAAACTTCGTCGGCAAAGGCTCTTTCTTTGTCGTCAAACTCTCCGTCGGCGGTGAGCATGGCAAGTATTTCAAACATCATCTCGTTAAGCTGAGGCTTTTTGGAGATCTTCACAAGCTCTTTAAGTATTTGCGAAAGATCCTTATCGGAGGAATATACCGGAGCTATCTCCATTTCATCGGCAAATTCCTTTATCATTTCCTTTTCTTCCTGCTCAACGATATCGTTTGCCTCTGCAGCCTTTATGGCAAGTTCTATAAAAAGTCCTTTTTGCGGTTTTGCAAGTGCTCTTAAAAACATAATATTTCCTCCTTAATTTTCAAAATATTCTCTATACCATACAAGGAAGGCATAGACAGTGTATATTTTTCTCCAAAGGTCGGAATTTCCGCCTATGTATTCATTAAACATATCTTTAAGGTATTGGGTGTTAAAGAATTTTTCGGCGGTTTTTCCGAAAAGAGTTTCTTTTACATCCTTGTTGTACCTTTCGTCTGCCATCCATATCCTTATGGGAACTATAAAGCCAAGCTTTTTCCTGTAGGCTATTTCCTCGGGCAATACCTTGGCTGCCGCCTTTCTGAAAGCCACCTTGTTGTCGGTATCGTTTACCTTATACTCGGGGGGCATGGAGGCTGCTATGGAAAACATCCTCACATCCGTAAGGGGCATTCTGATCTCAAGGCCTGTACAGGTACTCATTTTATCTACATTAAGATATATATCTCCCTCAAGCCAAATGTTGATATCCACTGCCGACATCTTTGTTAAAGGGTCGAGACCTTCCAAGTCTTGATACAGATCTTTTACAAGGTCTATGGGAAGAAGATCTTCTTTGTAGTTTTTAAGAAGAAGCTTTTTTTCATCTTCCTTCATGATATTGGTATTGCCTACATAGAAGGTTTTAAGGTTATCCCCGTATCTTTCCGCATTTCTGTACATGTTGTAGCCACCGAAAAACTCGTCGGCACCCTCTCCCGAATAGCAGAGCTTGGTGTGCTTTGACGTTTCTATACAACCCAAGGCAAATACTATGGCAGAGGCATCTGCAAGAGGCTGTTCCATATTTTTCATAACATAGGGTATGGCAGAAAAATATGCCTCGGGGGTTATAAGGGCACGAGAATTTTCTCTTCCCAGTATGTCTGCTGTTTGTTTAGCTAAGGGAGACTCGTCGAACCTTTCTTCATCGTAGCCGCAGGAGTCGGAAAGTTTGGCATCACTTAAGGCAAATACATAGGAGGAATCTACGCCGCCCGAGAGGAAGGACTCCGCCACCTCATCCTCATCCTTTACATCCTGCATTATTTCAAGAAGGGTGGAATGTATTTTGTCTGCATATTCATCCAATGTCTTTGTTCTGTCGGCTTTAAACTCGGGCTTAAAGTAGGTTTTGATATCTACCTTGCCATTTTCGTATGTAAGTGTGTGGCCGGGCATAAGTTTTTTAATGCCTTTAAAGAAGGTATCTTCTCCCGCAGGATAGGTAAGTGTCAGGAAAAGCTGGAGCATATCCTCGTTAAGCTCCTTTTTTACACCTTTATCCAATATGTCTTTAATGAAAGTGCCACAGTGGAAAGTACCGTCTTCTCCTATATGATAGTAGAAGGGCTTTGTACCGAACTGATCTCTTAAACAGAATATCTTCTCTCCGTCTTCAATGGCAAGGGCGAACATACCGTATATATGGTTTCCCAGTTCCTCCCCCCATTTTTTGTAGCCTTCAAGGAGTATTTTTTCTTCTCTTTCCTGCCTTGAAAGGCCTTGAGCTATTCCCAGCTCTTGACATAGAGCCTTGTGGTTTCTGATGTGTCCTCTGTATGTTTTAAGTTTTGCCATAAGCATAATACCTCGTGTTTTGTATTGCGGGTGCAAAACCCTCGCTATCTCTATTATAGCACAGGCGGGGGAGGGTATCAATAAATTTTTTGCTTTGTGACTTTGGATCTGTTTCATTGAAGTCTCATCTTATTTTATAAAAAGCAGTATAAAAGGAATGTATTTATATAGAAGAAATTAGTTTGAAAACAATATTTAACATAGTAACAATGCAATAAAATTCATTAAAATTGTTAGTAAAATAATTATCATTGTGAAATATGCAAAAAAACTGGCTTTAAAGCATATTTAAACATATTTTTTTATTGCAAAAATTAACAAAAATAAAAAAAACTAAGTTTTTTAATTAACACAATTGTTAAAAATAGACAAAAGTTAGATTGGAATTTAATTAGAAAACAATTAGAGAATGTTAGAAATAAACAATAGAAATATTAGAATTATGCAAAATGCACAATTTTAGGTGTTGATTTTAGGTGAAGATTGATATTTTATTTGAAAAGTTTTTTTGATAATATACCAACCAGTTCGGCGGTTATGGACGGAAAATGGAAAAGCCGACGAGAGAACCACATAAACATGAAGGTAATTTTATGAGAAAATTTTAGGAGGTCAAAAAAATGAAATTACTTCAAAGATTAACAGCAAGCGTATTGACAGTTGCATTAGCAGGTGCTATGGTTGCAACAAGTGCATTTGCAGCTTCTTCCAAGAGCTGGAACTTCAAGGATTCATCCTTTAAGTCCCTCGGAACGATAAGCTCCAACAAAACTATCGACGGTTTAGGTCTTTACGCAAACAGCTCCAAGACAATGAGCGTTGTATCCGACAGCCAGAGCTTAAGCGGTACATCTTACACATACGCTCTTTCAACAGGCGGTTCCGGTGCTGTTAACTCTTCAAGCAGATATAGAGCAATACAGGTTCCCGTAACAAAGAACGGAACAAACGTTATAAAGGTAACAATGAGATCAACAGGTTCTTCTTCAAGAGAACTTGCTATAGGAAATGCTAACGGCGGAACATTTACAAAGCTTACAGCAGGTTCTTCCATAAGCACACAGACATATACATACACAGGTAACAACTCTGTAGTATATCTCTACTCCACAAACAGCAACATCAACATTTATAAGATACAGGTTGACTCCAGCGATTCTTCAAGCTCCGGCTCATCCTCAAGCAGCAGCTCTTCTTCAAGCAGTAGCTCAAGTAGCTCCTCTTCAAGTAGCAGCTCAAGTAGCTCATCCTCAAGCAGCAGCTCTTCTTCTTCAAGTAGTACTGCAGCAAGCGGAAAGATCACTGTAAACGGTAGCGGAAGCTATACAACACTTTCAGCTGCTTACGCTAAGGCAAGCGATGGTGCTACAATATCTATAGGAAGCGGTACTTTCTACGAGACAGCTACAACAAAGATTTCCAAGAAGGTTACTATAAAGGGTGCAGGCTCCGGCAAGACCACACTCAACTACTCCAAGATGAGCAAGGGTGATGCCAACAGAGGTATCCAAATTTCGGGAAGCAATGTAACGATATCCGACCTTGCTATAACACAGGCAGGAGATAACGGTATATTTATATCCGGTAACGGCACTACACTTACAAACCTTTACATCACAAAGTGTAATGACACAGGTATCCAGATCTCCAACGGCGGATCCAACACAAAGCTTACCAACTGTACATCCGACTACAACTACGATAATAAGACAGGCGGAGAGAATGCCGACGGTTTCGCAGTTAAGTTAAATGCAGGTAGCGGTAACGTATTCACAAAGTGCTACGCTAACTACAACTCCGATGACGGTTATGATTTCTATCGTTGCTCCAATGCAGTTAAGCTCTACAACTGTGAAGCTAACTACTCAGGTGTAAACAACGGTAACGGTAACGGTTTCAAGGTTGGTGGCGACTTCACAGCAGACAACCACTATCTTGAAGGATGCTCAGCAACAGGTAACAAGCTTCGTGGCTACGACCAGAACAACAACACAGGTAAGATCACACTTGTAAACTGCAAGGGTATCAAGAACAAAGTTAACTTCTACTTCAACACACCTAAGGATCATTCCTGCGGACCTCACACATTCAAGAATTGTACTTCTACAGGCGGATCAAGCAAGGACGTTATAAAGAATGCTAACTGCTCAGGTTGCTCATTCAATACCTGATAAATAAGAATCAACAGGGTCACCTTCGGGTGACCCTTATTTTTATGCCTTTGGCAAGAACCTCTCAGTCGGCTAATGCCGACAGCTCCCCTTTCAAGGGAGCCTAACGGTTGTTAGCTTTCTTTTTTTGAATTAAACACCGCATCCATACATTAACATTCCTTGTAGTTTTCGACAATGTATGAAAAGCAAACTTCCTCGCAACCACCACAACTGCGACAAAGCCTCGCCTGAACAGCCGCAGCTGACGGAGAGGTGGCAGCCTTTAGGCTGACGGAGAGGTTTCGCCACAAAGATAAATCAGAAATTAACAAAGCCGAAGTCGGAAAAATCAAATTTTTCGCTTTAGCTAAAAATTGATTTGGGTCAATAAATTTGGCTCAACAAATTATTATTTGTAGGTGTACATTATTTTTATGCCTTTGGCAAAAGAACCTCTCAGTCGGCTAATGCCGACAGCTCCCCTTTCAAGGGAGCCTAACGGTTGTTAGCTTT